>CAYSEO010000006.1:0-40151 GCA_964429885.1 uncultured bacterium | reverse complement strand
AGACTTGACCTTTATCCCTAGATCAAGCCGCCATCCCATCCTGAGCCATCTGCGGCAGTTGCCGTTTCTCCAACAAATACCCCACCAACCCGATCAACGCCTCAGCCTTACGAGCCCGCCACCGATCCAGCAACCGATCCACCTCATGCACCGTCAACCGTCGCTCTAACGCTTGTTTCAAATAAGCCCCATGTCGCTTCTCATCATCAGCGATCGAGATCATCCCCTGCCGTAACCCCTGCACCTGCGGATCCTGATCCGGCAACGCCATCGCCATCCGGTAAAAATCTACACTAGCATCGATCTCCAAGATATGGGTACTGGCCATAAACACCTGCCAATCGATCCGCTCCGGACGCAGATCCTCCCGCTCATATCCCTCAAAATACCGCTCAAAAAACGGACTCCGTCGCCGATCATCCTCAGGTTGCATCGACTTCAGATCCACCACCGACTTACCCATCCGCTTCAACGCCTGAGCAAAGATCGACCCATGACGCTTCTCATCCTGAGCATGGAGCGCCAACCGACGAGCCAACCAGCCATCCCCCTCTCGCTGTGCCCGATCGGACAACGACTGCAGAAACGGCACTGAACCAGACTCCGCCAAATAGAACCCCGCCACCATATGGGCCCGAGTCCCCACATCCCGCATACTGTAGGCCGTCACAAACGCACTCGCCACCGTCCCAGCCGTATGCTTCACCGTCGTGATCAGATCCATAACCCTGCCCTCAAACGCAAACATGCCTCCATTATGTTGAGTTCCAGTCCAGGGTGCTAGCCTACCCCTGGATCCACATCCCCAGTAGAGGTCTGAGTTGCTCTCAACCCTGGCTTCTCCACTAGACTGAGGACTGTTCTGAAAGTCGATCTGCATGTGTCACTGATCATCATCGCACCCACAGCGAGAGGCTGCACCCTGGCCCTCTCCTTAGAAACGATCCTCCAGCCCCATCAGATCTGGACCAAGCCCACCGATCCACCCCTTAAGTCACCCCTGATCCGTACCTATCACCACTCTGTGGCTGAGGTGGTGGCGGATTGTTGGTCCCAAGCTGATCGGCTGGTGTTTGTGTTGACCACAGGTGCCGTGGTGCGGCTGATCGGGCCATTGTTGGGTCAGAAACAGACGGATCCAGGGGTGGTGTCAGTGGACGAGTCAGGGCGGTGGGTGATCAGTCTTTGTGGTGGACACGTAGGCGGGGGAGATGATCTGGCTCGTCAAGTAGCGGCGGGTCTAGGGGTAGAGCCGGTGATCACCTCAGCAGCCTCAACCCAGGCTCTACCAGCAGTGGATCTGTTGGGGCAGCCCTATGGTTGGCGACAGGGACAGGGGCAATGGGTGGAGGTGGCAGCCCGGATCGCCCGCCAGGAGCCGGTGCGGGTGGTTCAGACCTGTGGTTGGGATCTATGGCGACAACGGTTGAGCTCATCCTCTCCATTTCAGCTGCAGCCCGACGACTCGCTCCCCCCTCAAGCTCAGATCTGGATCTCGGACCAGATCCCCGCAGACCCATCGATACCAACCGTCTGCTGGCATCCTCGCACCCTCTGGATCGGGGTCGGCTGTGAGCGGGGCAGTAGCGCAGCTCTGATCGAGCACAGCATTCGTTCAACCTTGAAGCTGGCAGGATTGGCGATGGAGTCGGTGGCAGGACTGGCCTCAGTGGATCTGAAGCGAGATGAACTGGGAGTGTTGCAGGTCGCTGAGGAGCACAACTGGCCACTACAATTTTACAGTGTGGATCAACTGGCGGCTCAGGCCGTACCCCATCCCTCAACCCAGGTGCAGGCGGCAGTGGGGACGCCCTCCGTGGCTGAGGCTGCTGCGCTCCTAGCGGCTCAAGCTCAGGATCTGGTGATGACCAAACAGATCTATCGCGACCCGTCCGGGGCCTGTACCCTGGCGATCGCCCGAGCCCCTCAAGAACTGACCGATCGCCGGGGTCAGATCACGATCATCGGTACAGGTCCTGGAGATCTGGCCCAACTCACCCTGGCGGCCCGTGCTACCCTCATCCAGGCGGAGGTGATCATTGGCTATCAGCTGTACGTGGATCTGATACGACCGCTATTGAGCTCAGAGCAGGTGATCGAGTCTCGACCCATCACCCAGGAGATCCAACGGGCGGAACGGGCTATCGAGCTGGCTCAACGGGGATTACGAGTCGCCGTGATCTCCTCTGGGGATGCGGGGATCTATGGCATGGCGGGATTGGTGTTGGAGTGTCTGAGCCAGATACCGATACCAGATCGGCTCCCGGTTGAGGTTCTGCCGGGGATCAGTGCTTTTCAAGCGGTAGCGGCACGGGTGGGGGCTCCGTTAATGCATGACTTCTGTGCCATCTCCCTGTCGGATCTGCTCACCCCTTGGCCCCTGATCGAACAACGATTGATCGCAGCAGCAACAGCAGATTTTGTGGTGGCCCTCTATAACCCCCGTTCTCAGAGACGCACCCGAGGTATTGAGATCGCCCACCAGATTTTTCTCCAGCACCGTTCTCCCCAAACTCCGGTGGCCGTGGCCCGTTCCATCAGCCGTGATCAGGAGGATCTGCACCTGACCTCCCTGCAAGATCTAGATATCACCCGCATCGATATGTTGACCCTAGTTCTGATCGGCAACAGCAGCACCTTCCGAGCAGGACAGCACCTAATCACCCCCAGAGGCTACCAGGTGACCCCACAATCAGAGTCACTTCCCAGAGGATCTCAAAATCAACCTTGATACCTGAGTAGATCAGCAAAAACGTTTATACAGACCCTATAGTGCATGTCAAAGCAACTTTGCCGATCTACATATGACCCGTTTTCCCCACGATCGCTTTGCCAAACAATTCCTTGCGGATCTGCTGGAGCCCTTGGGCACTGTCGAGATCAACCGCATGGTCTCCGACGAGGTCAGAGAGGTGGATCTCTATTTCATACCCTTTCCTGATCCTAAACCTCTATCGCTGGGCCTGTTGGGCAGACTCGCGGAAGCGCCTTGCCTGATCGAGCCCTTTCGTAATCCCGTTGACCCAGAGGGGATCCGCAGTTGTCTCATCAAACAGCTGGTCCTAGTCGCTCAACTCCAACGAGAGGCCAAGCGGCAACGTCAGAGCTCGCCGCTGCTTCCCCAACTCTGGATCCTGACACCTACAGCTTCAGAGTCGATCCTCAAGGAGTGTCGGGCCGAATTAGACCTACCGACCTGGGGAGAGGGGATCTATCCTCTAGCTCCTATATTGGGAGCTGCCCTGGTCGTGATCCACCAACTGCCCCGAGTGCCCGATAGTCTATGGCTGAGGCTTCTGGGGCGAGGCCGAGTTCAGCAACAGGCGATCCAGGAGCTGCTGACCCTACCTGAGGAAGATCCCATGAGGCAGAATGGGGTGAGGGCCTTGAGCAACTGTCGGATCATGGTGGATGCCCAACAAGAGGAGTTGGCGGAAGCAGAGAGGGAACTGATTATGAACCTATCACCCCTATTTCTGGATTGGGAAGAGAAAACTCGGCAACGAGGCATCGAGATCGGTGAACAACGGGGCATCGAGATCGGTGAACAACGGGGCATCGAGATCGGTGAACAACGAGGCATCGAGATCGGTGAACAACGGGGACGGCTGGAGGTGGCCCGTAAGATGGTAGCAGAGGGCATGGCTCCAGCTCAAATCAGCCAATTCACAGGTCTGTCACTGAAACAGATCCAACTGTTACAGACCGAGGAGACTGGAACATAACTCATTAGAGATCATGGGTCTTGGTCGTTGAGATAAAACTGCTGGGATCCATCCTTAGAGCAACTTCGTCGTTGAGCTGAGCACAACAGCTGCATCGGGTGAAAGGACCAGATGCCCCAAGCTGAACCATAGGATCCCAGCTGTACAGCTGATGCTGATTACATAACAGGCCGAGCGACCGATGGGCAGATTGAGAATATAACAGAGGGAGTACAACAGCCGGGTGATCAAAAACCCGATCCCTAAGCCCGCGATCAAAGCATCACCGGTCCATCCCTCCGCGACGATCTGCAAATGCGGACCCGTGACATAGGCACTCAACACCGCCGCAGCGAAGGGAGCAAAGGTCTCAAACCCATTCTGGTGCGCCCAGGTGGCCCGCTGAGCATAGGCCGGGAGCTTGTCAAACATGAGGCGGGGCGCTTTGAAGTCGTAACCCAATTGCAGTCGGGCAAACCCCACTACCCCAAAGGGCACATAGATCAGGAGCATGGCCGCCGCCACGCACAGCAATGGGATCAGTCGCAAGGGAAAGGTATCGGGTAGATCGGCAAACAACATGGCAAGCAAAGCGAGAGACCAAACCTATGGTAGTACTCGTCTGACCCAGATCCTAGAGATCCCGAAAAGGATGCAATGTGCGGAGCCGAGATCCGTAAGTTGCGTTCTGTTTTCAGCAGTCGAGACGATCCCAGAGTATTGTTAAGCAGGCTAGAAACTGGAGGGATCCCTATGACAGGATAGTGTCCCGACACCTCTTAGCACGATCCCCGATCTATGGTTGCTCAACTGTCTCCTAATGCCTCCGAGGCTGCCACCCAAGCGATTGCGGAAACATTACTTCAGAAGACCTCCACTGAACGATCTTTTCTAGCCCAAATGCGGGACCAGATGCGGTGGGATGATCGTCTTCTGGCTTGGGCCATGGATAACCCGAATCTGCGGGTGCAGTTGTTTCGGTTGATCGACTGTCTACCAGCTCTACGCAGCAAACCTGAGGTGGCCCGACATCTTCAGGAATATTTGGCGGATCCTACGGTTGAATTGCCGGCTTTGTTGAAGAACTTGCTTAACTTTACTCAACTGGATTCCATACCGGGTCAGATGGCCTCCACTACCCTATCCACTGCAGTGGAAACCCTGGCCCATCGCTACATTGCGGGGGATAACCTCAAGCAGGTGATCAAGACTTTAGAGGGGCTACGTCGAGATCACTTGGGGTTCACCCTTGATCTATTGGGGGAGGCGGTGATCACGGAGGTGGAGGCTCAATCCTATTTGGATCGCTACCTGGAGATGATGACCCAGTTGGCGGCAGCGGCCCAGAAGTGGTCTCCCGTACCCATCATTGATCAGGCGGAGGGGCAACCGATCCCGAGAGTACAGGTCTCCTGTAAGCTGACTGCTTTCTATTCCCAGTTTGATCCTTTAGATCCTCAGGGCAGTCAAGGCAAGGTGAGCGAACGGATCCGGGTACTGCTGCGTCAGGCTCAAACGTTGGGAGTGGCGGTCCATTTTGATATGGAACAATATGCCTACAAATCGATCACGCTGGAGATCCTGAAGGATCTGTTGTTGGAGGAGGAGTTCCGCACCCATACCGATATTGGGGTGACCTTGCAGGCTTATTTACGGGAAAGCTATGGAGATCTCAAGGACCTGATCCGTTGGGCCAAAGGTCGGGGATATCCGATCACGATCCGGCTGGTGAAAGGTGCTTATTGGGATCAAGAGACGATCATTGCGACTCAAAGGCATTGGCCACAACCGGTGTACAACCACAAGGCCGCTACGGATGCTAACTTCGAGCGCATGACTGAGCTGTTGTTGCAGAATCATGAGGTGCTTTACGCTGCCATTGGCAGTCACAATGTCCGCTCCATGGCCAAAGCGATCGCGACTGCTGAGACATTACAGATCCCGGCTCGGGCTTTTGAACTACAGGTGCTGTATGGTATGGCGGATAAGTTAGCGAAAGCCTTGGTACAGACAGGACATCGAGTCCGGGTCTACTGCCCCTATGGGGATCTGATCCCTGGCATGGCCTACTTGATCCGGCGGTTGTTGGAGAACACGGCCAACAGCTCCTTTCTAAGACAGAGTGTTGAGGGACGACCTTCAGCGCAACTACTGGCCCCGCCCCCAGCGGATCCGGATACCGATCACCCCTATGAGGTGCATGTTCCCTTCGATCTGGTCCCCGATACGGACTTCAGTGACGCGGATCAACGGCAGCCCTTTCTTGAACAGATCACGAACGTGCGGCGCCAGTTGGGTCAAACCTATTGGCCCCTGATCGATGGGCAGCGGGTTCAGACCCAGGCGACCCTAGCATCGGTCAACCCCAGTCAGCCCCGCGAGGTGATCGGTCAGGTGGGATTGGCCACAGTGGATCAGGCTCAACAGGCGATCGAGGCCGCTAAACGGGCCTTCCCAAGTTGGCGGAAGATCCCAGTGCAGGAACGGAGTGCCATGCTACGGCGAGTGGCGGATCGGATCGAGTCGCGGCGGGCGGAGCTGGCGGCCTGGATGATGTTGGAGGTGGGCAAGCCCTACCGTCATGTGGATGGCGAAATCTCAGAAGGGATCGATTTCTGTCGGTTCTATGCCGATGAGATGGATCGGTTGGGTCAGCCTCGGGTGCGGGATGTCTCTGGTCAGACGAATCGCTACCATTATCATCCCCGTGGGATCGCGGTGGTGATCGCCCCCTGGAATTTCTCTCTGTCGATCCCTCTGGGCATGACGGGGGCGGCTCTGGTGACGGGCAACTGCGCCATCTTGAAACCGGCTGAACAATCCTCGGTGGTGGCGGCGAAGCTATCGGAGATCCTGGTGGAGGCGGGCTTCCCTCAAGGGGTGTTTCAGTTTCTGCCAGGGATTGGGGAACAGGTGGGGCCATTCCTGGTCAAGCATCCGGATGTACATCTGATCGCCTTTACGGGATCTCAACAGGTGGGCTGTTCGATCTATGGGGATGCAGCCGTGGTCCAGCCTGGACAGCGCCATTTGAAGCGGGTGATCGCGGAGATGGGGGGCAAGAATGGGATCATTATCGATGAGAGTGCGGATCTGGATCAGGCAGTCAAGGGGGTGGTGACCTCGGCCTATGGCTACAGTGGTCAGAAGTGTTCTGCTTGCTCTCGGGTGATCGTGGTGGATGCCATCTATGAGACCTGTCTGGAACGGATCGTGGAGGCGACTCGCTCGTTGAACATTGGGATCGCGGCAGATCCAGCCACTCAGGTGGGACCTGTGATCGATGGGGAGGCTCAGGCCCGGATCCGACAGATGATCGAGGCGGGTAAAACCTATGCTCAGGTGGCGATCGAGATGGTTGCTCCAGAGGAGGGTTATTTTATTGGTCCTGTGGTGTTTAGTGAGGTGCCCCCGGACAGTGATCTGGCCCAGCGAGAGATCTTTGGTCCTGTGTTGTCGGTGATCCGGGCTCGGGATTTTGATCATGCCCTGGAGATCGCTAACGATACTGATTATGGATTGACGGGTGGGATCTATTCTCGGACGCCTTCCCATATCGAGGCCGCTCGGCAGGAGTTTGCGGTGGGTAATTTCTATATCAATCGGGACATTACCGGTGCCTTAGTGGATCGGCAACCCTTCGGTGGCTTCAAACTATCGGGGATCGGCTCTAAGTCTGGGGGACCGGATTATCTGTTGCAGTTCATGGAGCCTCGGGTGATCTGTGAGAATATCCAGCGACAGGGATTTGCTCCGATCGAGGGGGTGGAGTGATCTTGATTGCTGCAAGGGTCAGGGATCTGATTCACTGCACCAGATTCTGTGGATCCACTCCCATGCCCATGCCGGCTGGCAGATAGAAAAACGCTAGAGCCAAGATCGCGTAGGTGGCAAGCAGCAACAGCCCCTCCAGCCAGTTCGATCGGCCATCACTGCTCACCGAGTTCATCAACAACACCGACACCCCTACCGCCACTAGCTCCACCAGGCCAAACTGGAAATCCATGGGCTGATGGATCAGATCCCCCACCAACACCAACACTGGCCCTACAAACAAAGCGATCTGTAAGGTGGAACCGATGGCCACCGCCAGAGACAGCTCCATCTTGTCCTTGATGGCCACCGTCACTGCTGTAGCATGTTCCGCCGCATTGCCAATGAGTGGAAGCAGGATCACCCCCAGAAATAGCTCCGTGATCGGCAGCTCCTCCAACACCGTCTCCAGCTGCCCCACCAATAGTTCCGACTCCAGGGCCACCAGAGTGGCGATCCCCACCAATAGTCCCAAAGCCATCCACAGGTTGGGTCGCTCCGCCTCAGCTGCCTCAGTCTCCTCCATGACCTCAGCTGCCTCTTTCTCCTTCTCCTGCTCGCCGATGGCATAGAGGTAGCTGTGGGTTTTGAGGGAGAACACTAAGGTCAACCCGTACACCACCATCAACACGATCGCCACCGCCGTCGACAGCTGCTTGATCGTGATCTCATCCAAACTGGGAGCCGTAGTCGCCACCACCGTCGGCAACAACAATGCCACCACCGCCAGATTCATCGCCGAGGCATTGACCCGCGCCACCACCGGCTGAAAGATCTGCTCCTTAAACTTGAGACCCCCCAACAACATGGCCAGTCCCGCTACCAACAGCAGGTTACTGATCATTGATCCGGCGATCGAGGCCTTGACCACCTCCACCAACCCTGACCGCAGGGCGATCAAACCGATGATCAGCTCCGCCGCATTGCCAAAAGTGGCATTCATCAGCCCACCGATGGTGGGACCCGCCAATACCGCCAACTCCTCCGTCGCCTCTCCCATAAACTTGGCTAACGGGAGCAATGACAGGGCGGCAAACGCGAAGATCGGCGTCGGTCCCCAATCTAGAAACTCCGCCAGAAAGGACAACGGCACACTGCCCAGGAGAACGATCATCAGCCCATTAATCAGCCTCTGAATACCGTCAGGGGACGCGGATGGTTGCTCGGTGCTGGTGTCAATGGAAGCCATAGTGCCTGGTGAACCCTAACCCTCGATTAGCTTAGCCCGTTGTAGCTGCCGACTCACCTGGGTGCTGAGCTGAGTCTGCAGATCCTTGCCATCCTTAACCAACAGATAACTGCTCTCGTCCACCTCAAAGGGAAACCGCCCGGTGATCTCCTCCCGCATCACCTGTACCAAGACGATCTCCTCTGGCTTTCTCACCTGCAGAGCATAGCCCACCTCCACACAGACCTGGGGACTGGGGATCAATTGGGTGACCGGATCCGTCACCAAGGCCACCGGCGTCACATCCGCCACCACCATCACCGCTGTCTTCAGCTTACGCAGCAGTCCCGCATCGATCTGGGTAACCTCGTCCTCTGCAGACAGATTCTGTTCAAACACCAGGGGGGCAATGGGCTGACGACTCCGATTAATGCTGTCCACGATCTTGGCAAGCGTTGTGCGGATGCTTTGGCTGGAGGCGGGATACTGACCCTGACCACAGAAGAACAACACCGGTTCGATGAAGGACAGGGTGTTGCGTTTGTTGAAATACATCTCCCGACTGATCAGGTCCAGGTTGGAGATGCTGTAGGCCCCACTGCCCTCGATATAGAACTCCACCAGCTCCCCCTCCTGATAGCGCTCGTACCAGCGGGAGGCCATCACCTTATCCAGATCATCCAGCAGATCGGCTCGCATGCCCGTCTTTAACAGATTGGTACGGCTGAGGCGCAGATCGGGCTGCTTATGTTGCACCTGAGCCGCCGAGAGGGCCGACTCCAGATACCAAGCTTTCAGCACGATAATGGCCATGGCAGCCTTCCCATTCCGTTGCAGTAAGGGCTAAGTTTACAGCCTACTGTATCGGCTCCCCAGGGTCAGCGCCAGTGTTTGAGATCCTGAGGAGGATCAGGGAATGATCTTCTCCCGCAAGTCTGTTATGCTAGGTAGACCAGGTGGATATAGACCCGTTAAGGCTAGACCCGATTATGGGATCACCTTCTGGATCTTCACCTATTGTCAACAGATAAGGGGGCGTAACGGTTTCGACGGGATAATGAAACAGAGTCTTTGATGCAGGCCGGGACTGAGCTAATCCCGTATCAACTGGCTCAGCACAAGTAAGTGCGAACCACATCGTTCCTTTTGCTCGCAAGCAAGCCGTCTTGGCTGCTTGATCTCTCAGAACTGAGTCCGAGCACTATCTGGTGACTCCACTAAGCTAGGTAGTAAACCCCAGTGGATGCGGTTGGGCAAGCTAGTGAGGCGGCAGCCTAACTCAAGAAACAGCCTCAAGGCCCGTTGTCAGGCATAATGGCGACTATCTGTCTAGGAGACATCTAGGCTAAGCCTGTGAAAGAAGAGCCTCTTAAGTAGTTAGATCCGGACAGGGGTTCGACTCCCCTCGCCTCCATACCTGAACCAGCTTAAGCATTCTCGATGGGGTAACCAACACGGTTGCCCCTTTTTATCGGTTTCTTCTGAGGGCGGATCTGAGGAAAACTTGATCAGTGCAGGGCAAATAAACTCAGCTAGGGCTTGAAATCGATTTGAGGCTTATAGTACAATTGCAGCGGATCGAGATCCCTGTTGAATCAGGCTGAACAAGTCTAGGTTTAGGGTCTCCTCGGAGCAGAGCTTGCTTTGTCTCCATAACAGCATGTGAACTTCTATTTTCACCGATCTCGATCTCTGGAACCAATGTATAAGCAAAGAAAGTATTAGGAGCATGTGATGAGCAGATCATTTGCCTCTCAAACTCTAGGTCTCTTCGTAAGTCTAATGGGAAAGCTACACGCTGGATTGGCAGTGGCTCTCGAAGTTGTCTGCATCATAACTGCTGTTATTCTTGTTTTACCGCTCATTCCCTTCATCTTCCTGCTTGATCTTTTGATTGGTTTGTTTAGCTTTCTGTCTGAGCTAAGACGACCGATCCAAGATCTGACCCCTGAGCAGGAAGCAAAACTTCAGATCTATCGGCAGTGGAATCTGGAGATGATATCAAACACCCATACCGATCGAAAGCTTGCCGAGCAAGCCATCGATGATCTCTACCGACAGGTCAATCTTGATCTCCCTCAACGTAAGATCTGGGTCAACGATCCTTGGCAGGGATCTCTACTGGCCTACTTAATCTATCTACGGGTCGAAGAGCTCGAGATCGAAACTGATCTGCAGGAGTGGATAGAGGCCCAATTTCAGGGACGGCATGAAGTTCGAGCAGAGACATCAGTGATTCATCGGGTGAGAGGGATCGCTTTTCCTCAGTTTCATAAGCCAGTTTACACCCAATTCCGTAGAGGAGTGGAGGAAATGATCAGGGATCAGATTATTCAGGAGTCAGGTTCCCGCATTCAAGAGTTGGTTATCAGGAAGATTCATGAACAAGTAATTGACTGTTGTGAATATTTTGATCTCTATGAATCCGGTGACTACAATTGCTGCTGGGACAATCTAACAGCTCTACTCACTTACTATACAGATGTTCTGGATCTTGACCTAAAGTTCACCCAAGGTATACCTGGGATCGAGAATTGCAACTGGTTCTGGCCCTATGAAGATACAGTTATCCTGACCCCCAATCCGTCTGAGATCCATTTGGACACAGAGGGAAGACTCCATGCAGATGGAAAACCAGCGTTGCGCTACCCGGATCCGAGCCCCTTTTCGATCTGGGCTTGGCATGGGGTACTTCTCCCTGAAGAGTATCAGATGGCCTTGGAGTTTTGGAGATCGGAATGGATCTTAACGGCACCCAATGCAGAGCTGAGGCGAGTGCTGATCCAGGGTATCAGTTACAGCCGTATCTGCTCAGAATTGAATGCGAAGCTTCTGGATCGCTGGAGAGAATATGAACTGTTGGAGATCCAGGGGAAGATCGATGTGGAACCTATCAAGATCTTGAAGATGACCTGCTCCAGTACAGACTTTATCCATGCCTTAAGAGTTCCTCCGGCTATGAACTCAGCTCGACAGGCGATCCGATGGTGCAATTGGGATGTGGATCCGACTGAGTTTGGACGCGAGACCTGAGTCATAATCTGAGGTTGAGATCCCTTATGATCAGTAATCATACTCGAAACCGATGTAGCGATCTCAAGAGCAAGTTAAGCCCCGATCTGGATTGCTTGTCTGGGCAAGGCTGCTGGTTTGCCAAATAGAAATCCCTGCACCAGATCCACGTTATGCTCGTGTAGCCAACTCAGTTCCTCGGGAGTCTCAATCCCCTCAGCGATGGTCTTGATCTCCAATTGTCGGGCCAGTTCCAAGGTTTTAGCCACGATCGCGCCCTTATACTCCTCCTGATGGACGTTCCGGATCAATTGCATATCGAGTTTGACGAAATCAGGCCGGATCTGATGTATCAGATTGAGGGATCCATAGCCCGATCCCAGATCATCGAGGGCCACACTAAAGCCATGTTGACGATAGAAGCGCAGAATATCCTTGAGGTGTTCCACATCCTTAGCCTGATCGGATTCGACGATCTCAAACACGATCTGATCGGGTCGCAAATGGGAGGATCTGACCGCAGCAAACGTGGATCGCAGGCAATGGACCGGATCGTAGATGGCCGTGGGATTAAAGTTGATAAACAGAGAGGAGTCCAAGCCCTGGCGACTGGCAGCATGGATCGCCGACTGACGAGCCGCCAGATCCAGCTGAAACAGCATCTCCGTATCCCGAGCCAGGTTGAAGATCTCAGCAGGGGAGATCAGATCGCCGTTGGCCTTTAAGCCTCGAAACAGAGCCTCATGGGCATAGATCTGGTGGGGAGCTGAGGCGGTGACGATGGGATGAAAATAGCTGGTATAGCGCCCCTCTGATAGCATCTCCGTCAACCACTGCCCTTGGAGCGTTCGTAGGAACCGATCCAATGTAGAGACACAAGGATAATCCTCTAACCCCGGATCTCGATCCCCCTGAATGTAGAGCACTTTGGTATCCCGTTGTTCCAGGAGGGCTAGCGCCTGACAGGACTGGATCAACCGATCCACATCCGTTTGGCACAAAGACAGGATCAGGCTGTGGGTATCGGACTGAGCGCTGCATAACAGGGAGTTGTCCTGGAGCTGGCTCTGTAGCTTGGCAAAGCTGTGGGGAGTCGGGCACCAGATAAACAGCCGCCCCTCCCGAAAACCAGAATGGGTGGGGATGCCACAACGTGGACAGGCAGGCACGGGACAGAAAGCCGTCATAACCAGATCTGAATAGGGAACAGGAAGCCAACCCTCTCGCCGCTCATCGGTCTGTGGATCTCACAGCTGTGAACTCTCGGATCCCGAGGGTTTGATCTTACACTGCCATTCTAGTTTGTCTGTTGCCCATCGTATACCGCTCCCACAGCTCAGGCTGGTGAGGGTTTGATACGCAACTCTACGCAGATCTCTTTTCCGCAGTCCCTGAAGGAGGCAGGATCCATCCCCAGATAGGGTCGATTCCATCTACGGAAAGTTGCGGAGATCCCAGCTGATCAGAGCAACCCAAGGGATCTATAGATCTCTATTGGGTAACAGATCTTAATCAGTCTTCATTAGATCTTCTGAGTGGCAGCCTCTTTCTGCGCCTGATTGGGTTGGGGGGTGTGGAGGGTGTAGTAGAGCTTATTGAGGGCATTGGTATAAGCCTGAGCTGAGGCCACCACGATATCGGTATTGGCGGCATGACCGGAGAACACCTGTCCATTGCTCCTCAGCCGGATCGTCACCTCTCCCATGGCATCGATGCCTGCGGTCACGGACTGTACCGAAAACTCGATCAACTGATTAGGGATCTGGACGATGCGATTGATCGCCTTATAGATGGCATCCACAGGCCCAGTACCCACAGCAGCATCCACCAGCTCCTGACCCTCTGGATCCAGCAACCGCACCGTAGCGGTCGGCATCTCCTCATTGCCACAGATCACCTGCACCTGCTCCAATCGGAACAGCTCCGGCACCGGGCGAGTCTCCTCATTGACGATCGCCTCTAGGTCCAGATCGTTGACCTCCTTCTTCTTATCCGCCAGCTCCTTGAACCGCAGAAAGGCTCGATTCAGCTCCTGCTCGGAGAGAGAGAAGCCCAGCTCGCTCAGGTGGGAGCGGAAGGCGTTGCGACCCGAGTGTTTGCCCAGGATCAGGGCGTTGGACTGGAGCCCGATGGTTTGAGCATCCATGATCTCGTAGGTCTGACGGTGCTTGAGCACCCCATCCTGATGGATCCCGGACTCATGGGCGAAGGCATTGGCTCCGACGATAGCCTTATTGGGCTGTACCAACATGCCAGTTAGATTGGACACCAAACGAGAGGTGCGATAGATCTCCTGAGTATTGATGCCGGTCAGGGGCTGCTGAGACTCCTTGGGTAAGTCAAAGAACGGATTGTAATAATCCCGGCGCACATACAGAGCCATCACCAGCTCCTCTAGGGCCGTATTCCCCGCTCGCTCGCCGATGCCATTGATGGTCACCTCCACCTGACGGGCACCCTGTTTGATCGCCTCCAGGAAGTTGGCCGCCGCCACCCCCAGATCATCATGGCCATGGACGGAGATCACCGCCTGCTTAATGTTGGGCACATGGTCTCGGATGCCCCGGATCAGGTTGCCGAACTCCTCAGGCATGGTGTAACCCACGGTATCAGGGATATTGACGGTCTTGGCGCCACAGCGGATGGCCAGCTCCAATACCTGATAGAGAAACTCCGGATCAGATCGTCCCGCATCCTCCGGGGAGAACTCCACATCCCCATTCAGGCTGGCGGCATAGGAGACCATCTCCTCCACAATGGCCAGTACCTCAGAGCGACTCTTGCGCAGCTTGTGCTGCATGTGAATATCGGAGGTGGCAAGAAAGGTATGGATCCGGGCCTTGGCGGCGGGTTGGAGAGCTTGGTGGGCAGCCTCAATATCCTGCTTCGTGGCGCGGGCCAAACCACAGATCGTGGGGCCATCCTCGGTGCCCACCTCGGCAGCGATCCGTTGCACGGCCTCGAAGTCCCCAGGACTAGAGTAGGGGAAGCCCGCCTCGATGATATCCACCCCCAGTCGGGCCAGCTGCCGGGCGATGATCAGCTTCTCCTCTCCATTGAGAGTGGCCCCCGGACATTGCTCCCCATCTCGCAGGGTGGTGTCGAAGACCAGAACACGATCAAGCGCTTGACGATCCATGGCAGTTACAGCGGGCTCCATAGCACAAGAGGCAGGAAACATCACCTTGTATTGTGACATGTACCCCGGTGACAGATCATCCCAGCGACCGACCTTAGGCCTACCCTCATCGTCGGTCATGCCTCGATCGTAAAACTTAACCCTTGCTCTAGATCTTCTCCAGGGGCGATCGCCTCTGTTGATCCAACAGTTTCAGCAGAACGGCGCCGCTCAAAGGCCGCGATCCTAAGAGACCCAGCCAGATCAGGAGGAGGATCAAACCACTTCCCTGTGAGATCTCCATCAGGAGTAGCGAGGCAGCTCCCATCTCGATCCCCCCAGCCCCCACCCAGGCAAAGGCCCAAGGGGAGGGCAACCACCGTTTCAAGTGGCAAAGGTTTACCCATCCTCCCAAGATCAATCCCCAAACCGGAGGGGTGAGCCGGATCAGATCCAGCAACATCAGATCGTACCTTGGGGCTAGGGTAAAGGCCGCTGCCACCATAAAGCAGACCAGGTGGGCCAGAGCCGTGATCAACACCCAGCTCCTCACCCGATCTAGATAGCGGCGTAGGATCAACCACTGTCCCAACCCCACCGCTACCCCGATCACGCTACCGATGGCGGCTCCGTAAACCAAGATCCCGGCCCGAACCGTTGCCGTCTCCCCCGACCAGAAGCTGGCAATCTCTAGGGATAGAGCAGTCCCCAGACCATAGGCGAGGCCATTGGCGATCACCCATTGTCCCCAGATCCAGAAGGAGCCCTGGGGGACAGCAGCTGCTGGGGCTGGAGCGAGGGTAGGGGTATCCACCTCCTCCGTGGGAGAAACCGACAGCTCATCCACGCCTACCTGATCCAGGGCATCTCGTAACCCTCGTTGGGCCTCTGTGTAATCCGGATCCAGTCGCAGGGCACCTTGAAAATCCATCTGGGCCAATCCCCAATGCCCCTGCCGGAGGTGGGCGATCCCTCGTTGGAGATAGAATCGCTCCTCGTTGGGCTCCTCCTGGATCAGTTGATTCAAAATCTGAATGGCCTCTTTGTGCTCCCGATACTCAATCAGTTGCAGAGCGTGTTGAAATCGAGCCTGGTGATCAGTAGGTAAGGGAGAATGGGGCCGCGAGGGCATTTCCCCAGGTACAGGTGGGGTGGGGGGATCCTCAATAAAAGCATCGGTGGGGGGATCGGGATCGAAGAACTCCGGTGGACCTGCAGCTGGGGGCGTTGTGATCGAGATCGCCTTCGCGGCGGCGGGATCAAGGGATTCTTTCAGCAATTCCTGCAGGATCTGGGCGGAGCCGGGGCGATTATCGGGCTCCTTCTCTAAGCAACCCAACACCACAGCCTGCAGAGAATCTGGAATAGTATGTTCTAAGATCTGTTCGTAGAAGGGGATCGGGTCCTCAAAATTATGGACGTGATACCAACCGGGCAGAGAATCGTTCTCAGGCATCAAGGGTAACTGACCCGTCATCAGCTCATAGAGAACCACCCCCAGGGAGTAGATGTCGGAACGGGCATCCAGGGTCTCACCCCGCATCTGCTCTGGAGAGGCATAGCACATGGTGCCCAGAAAATAACCCGCCTGGGTCAGTCCCCGAGTGTGATCCCCCAATAACTTGGAGATGCCAAAATCCAAGAGCTTGACGCGCTCCACACCTTCGGGATTACGCTGCACAAAGATATTGCTGGGCTTGATGTCTCGGTGCACCACCCCGCGAATGGAATGCTTGCCCAGATCCACATGAAAGCAATGGGCATGATGGAGGGCCGCACAGATCTGTCGGGCCAGATGGACCACCCGTTGGGGAGTCAGGACCCCTTCCCGATGCAGAATATAGTCCAGACCTTGGCCCAGCCAGGGTTTGGCGTTGAGGTACTCCATCACCAGGTAGGGGCGCTGCTTATGGACCCCATAGGACTTGACCTGCACGATCCCAGGATGCTCTCCCAACAGGGCACTGACCCGCGCCTCATCCATAAACCGGCGCTGCAGCTTGCGATAGTACTCCTCATCAGCATCGAGAGGCGGAGAGCGTAGCAGTTTAACCGCCACCAACTGATCGTTAAGCTGGGTGTCGATCGCCTTGTAGACGTTACCGTACCCCCCCTCACTGATGTGAAAGGTCAGCCGATATCGGTTGCCGATCAGCTCCCCAATCAGGTGTTGAGTCATGGCCGCAGGACGTGAGAGGGCATGTTGCTACGATTCTAGACAGGATCTAGGGTTTGGAGCTTGAGTTATTTCACAGAGGCAAACTCATCCTATCAACCTCCGCCCAAGCCCAGGGGATCACTTGCCCCCTGTGATCCTTGCGATTGAGAGCATCCACTTGGCAGATCAAGGTAAAGACAGGACAGGAATACCCCAGCTGAGCTCACGCATGCGTTCATACTCTGCTTGGGAGGGCTGGGATCCATCTTGGAAAGTAAAGACG
The DNA here is from genome assembly GCA_964429885.1 of uncultured bacterium. Lineage (GTDB taxonomy): Bacteria > Cyanobacteriota > Cyanobacteriia > Thermostichales > Thermostichaceae > CAYSEO01. Next base: position 22,895 of record CAYSEO010000006.1, on the reverse strand, counting down.
GTGATGCCCTGGGGGGGAAACTTGAGCCGACCGTTGACGCCCACCAGCTGACCTCGGGTATCGAGGATCGGTCCCCCACTCATCCCCTGTTCCACATCGTTGGTGTACCCCAGTTGATAGCCGCGAGGCAGAGAGCGCTCCGGGTACAGGGCAAGCTGCCCCTGGGTGATCCGTAAGGCCCGGATTCCCCAATCACGGGTGTCCTCCAGGGTGCCAGGATCGATCAGCTGCCAATTGGCAAATCCAGCCGCCAGAACCAAGCTGCCCACCACGGGCGGAGCGGCGATGGAGACGACAGGATAGTCCTCAGCCGATTCAAACCGTACCAACCCCAGATCCAGATCGGCTTCCGGTTGCCAGGGTAACCGCCGCCCCTCATAGCTCTCCTGCCGGGAGGTCAAAACCTGATAGCGATCAGTGTCACTCAGGTCCAGGACATGATCACAGGTGAGCACCGTGTAGAGATCATGCTGTCGATCTAAGATCACTCCGGATCCAGCCCCAGATTCTGCGAGGATGCGCACGGTGATCTGGGAGGCCCATGCAGCTACCGATGGGGTCGGGTCGGCATCTGGCGGGGGAGAGTCTGAGATCTGAGGGGATCGGAGCCCTAATAAGAGCCCAAGGCCCAGGAGACCGAGGCCCAAACCGATGATCGGCAGCCAAACGCGGTAACGCATTGTATATCCTGGACTAAGTAGATCGGCAAAATTGCTTTGATATGCACTATATAGTCTGTATAAACGTTTTTGCTGATCGACTTATTACCCTTTTGCACCAACAAGCGACGATCTATGAACAATCTCTATATCCTACTGGGTCTCTATGCTGCCGCAGGTACAGGCATCTCCCTGGCGGTGATGCGGAAGAATACCTCGCAACGGGACTACTTTGTGGGAGGTGGGGCCATTGGCTGGATCGTCTCCGCCATGACCTATGCGGCCACCACCTATTCGGCCTTCATGATGGTGGGCTTGGTGGGTCTCTCCTATGCCAGTGGGGTGGGGGCGCTGGTGTTTGAGATGGTCTATCTGATCGCTACCCTGATCCTGCTCTCTGTCTATGGTCGCCGCATCTGGATCCTGGCTCGGGAGCATCAGTTGATCTCGCCGATGGAACTGTTCAGCTTGCGCTATGGAGAGATCACAGCTCGGGTGGGGGCGGTGGTAGCGGCCTTGGCGCTGGTGCCCTATACGGCGGTGCAGGTGATCGGTCTGGCGGTGATCCTAGAGGGCTATGGCATTGGGTTTCAGACTGGGGTGCTGTTTGCTGTGGGGGTGATCGGGCTCTGGACCTTGCTGGGGGGATTGCGTGGGGTGGCCCTGACCGACACGATCCAGGGGGTGTTTATGTTGGTGATGGCGATCGTGGCTCTGGTCTGGATCCAGGGAACCTATGGGGGCTATGAGCTCTCTACCTTTCCCAATGCGGTTTGGACACCGGCCTTTTTCATCAATCTCACCCTGCCCTGGGCTTTCTTCGCCCTGACCAATCCTCAGGTGCTGCAACGGATCTTTATCCTCGACAAGCTGGAGGATCTGCGTAAGATGATCCTGTTATTCGGGATCTTTGGTGGGGTCTATACCTTCCTGGTCACCTTTATCGGGTTTGGAGCTCAGTCCGGTACGGTAGGGGGACTGCTGCCTGAGGTGGCCAATCGGGATGAGGTGATTGTGGCGGTGATGGGTCAGATGGGCGACACCCTGGCCTTACCGTTAGCCTTGAGTATCGTCTTCGCCTCCGTCTCCACAGCCAACTCGATCCTGCTCTCCCTCTCCAGCCTGGTGACTCGCAACCTGGTAGATCGCCGTCGCGACACCCTGAGTGGCCGGGTGATCATGATCCTGTTAACAGCTCTAGTAGGGATCTTCGCTCTGATCCGACCCGATACCCTAGTGGAGTTATCAGTGTCCTCCAGTCGGATCCTGATGGTGTTTCTGCCACTGTTGTTTGGGATCTTTCATCTGCAGAAGGGTGGACCTTGGTCGGGGTTACTGACCTTGATCGGAGGCTTTGGATCCACGTTGCTCTGGGGGCAATGGTTGCCTGCCTATAGTTCGGTGTTGACACTGATCACGGTCTGTCTATTGTTTGGCATCGGGCTGATTTTGGATGGTCAGGAGCCGGGGCCAACCGAGCCGAATCGGGTGCAAGAGTAGGTTTGGGACTTGCAACGGGTCACAGCAAGAGTCTGGGTTTAAGTAGATCGCCAAAATTGCTTTGATAGGCACTCTATAGCCTGTATGAACGTTTTTGCTGCTCTGCTTATTGAGAATGATAGCGCCCCAAGCCCAAGCCGATCCCTGGTCAGGATCCGACAGGGGTGATGCCTGCTGTAGCCGGAGTGGTGGAGTGGGTGGCTCGGAGATCTGGGATGGCAACTTAGGGACGATAGTCTAAGCTTGACGCTATCTGTAGTAGGAGTGGATCCTGTGGTCCGATCTCACATCAGCCTCCCCACCTGGATCACCCTAGCTCGGCTCCTGGGGATTCCCCTGATCCTCTATGGTCTGGCGATCGGCACCGAACGGGGTCGGATGGTGGCCTTGGGAGCGTTCCTGGTAGCAGCAGGCACGGACTGGCTGGATGGCTATCTGGCTCGGAAGCTGGATCAGATCACGGAATTGGGCAAGGTTCTGGATCCGTTGGTGGACAAGCTATTGGTGTTGGCGCCGCTATTGGGATTGGTGGAGCAGGGACAGATCCCGGCCTGGGGTGCGTTCTTACTGATCGGGAGGGAGCTAGGGATCGCCGGTTGGCGGGTGAGTCAGCCGCAGATCTCTGGAGCAAATCTCTGGGGCAAGGCTAAGACTGTGCTACAGATCCTGGCGATCGTGGCGTTGTTGTTGCGGTGGCCAGGGGCTCTGATCGGGTTCTGGCTGGCGGTGGCACTGACCCTGTGGTCTGGGTTGCTCTACTTACTCCCTCAGCCCACTCAGGAGCAACCATGAGTCAAACGGGGGAACGGATCCTGGGTATTGATCCGGGGATGGCGACCATGGGGTTCGGGTGTGTGCAGGTGTGGGGAGCCTCGGAGCAGGCAGAGGTGTTGGAGTATGGGATCATCTCTACACCCCCCCAAACCCCAGTACCAGAGCGCTTACAGGTGTTGTTTGAGGATCTGACCACGGTGTTAGAGCAGCTCCAACCTCAACGGGTGGGGATCGAGAACCGGTTTTTCTTTTAGATGGGCAATACGATCCAGGTGGCCCAAGCCCGAGGGGTGATCCTGTTGGCCCTAGCTCAGCATCGGTTGGTGCCTCAGGAGTTTACTCCAGCTCAGGTGAAACAAAGTCTGACAGGTTACGGCAATGCTGATAAACAGGCGGTACAGGCCGCAGTGACCCGTGAGCTCAGGTTAGATCGGGTGCCCCAACCCGATGATGCAGCGGATGCCCTAGCGATCGCGATCACGGTCTGGCACCACCGGTTTGCCTGGGTATGATATCGTGCACCTTTGAATAGATTGCCCTACTTTTTAGTGCATAGAACAGATCAGCTTCAACTAACGGCGGTTAATCTGATTTACCATGGGTAAGCGTGTACTTAGGGGGTGACTACCGTGGTTGCAACGCCAATCCTTGCCTCACAGGAATCGATCCTCTTGGGATTTCGGGGTCTATCGGAGCCCCTAAGACTCAAGGTCATCGATCTATTGCGGGAGCAGGAGCTCTGCGTCTGCGATCTGTGTGACAGGCTGGAGGTCAACCAATCCAAGCTCTCATTTCATCTCAAGGTTTTGAAAGAGGCCCAACTGATCCGAGGTCGTCAAGAGGGGCGCTGGATCTATTACAGCCTCAACTTGCCTCAACTCGCCGCTCTAGAACAATATCTCTCGGAGTACCGACGTCATAGCCCCATGCTGCCCCCTCGGATCTGTCAGGAACGAGACGCGTAACGCCTAGGGATGGGCAGATCTACAATCAGACAGCTACTCCCGTCGCCTCCATAGCTCATCCCCCTGACGAACGATCCAATAGCGATAGATCGGTAATTCTAATCGTAAGCACTGAACCTCCCGTAGGGTGGAAACTCCTAGAGGATTGTGATCGATCCGTCCTTGATGAGGATCCTCAAATGCGGGGTGCTCCAGAAACCGCTCCGCCATCTCCACCGCAACCTCCTCAACATCTGATTGTAGAAACACAGGGCTGTTGGGTTGTAACAGGTCAGCTAGATTCTTGACAAGCTCTGGCTGCACCACACGGCGTTTATGATGACGCTTCTTGAACCAGGGGTCCGGAAATTGGATCGAGAGACGGGAGAGGGCACCAGGTTTGAACAACCGTCGGAGGCTCACATTGATATTGGCATAGAGGAAATGTAGGTTTTTCAGCTCCAACTCATCACGCCACTGATTGGCCCGCTCCACCAAGGGCTGCCGGATCTCGACCCCAAGAAAGTTCCACTGAGGATTCTGTCTGGCCAGAGCCACCAGGAACCGTCCACTGCCAGTGCCGATGTCCAGATGGAGGGGCTGATCCGGTCCAGCATAGATATCAGGCCAATGGGGCGGATCGATCGGGATCTGATGTCGGCGACTAAGGGGATTGACATGATTGCGGACCCGTTGGGTCAACCTTGGGGTTGAGGGGGGCGCGATCTCTTCGGCAGCCTCCTGCCAGGGGGATCGCTCTGTCTCCATTGCGGACTCGATCTCGGGGCTCATCTCGGGATCTCAGGTTCAAACAGATAACTCGCCTAACTAGGGCGATCGCTCCTATAGCATAAGGGAGTAGTCGGACCCCCTTGCCGGATTGCGATGGCTGTATGAGATCTCTGCTGCTCCTCACCCCTTTCGAGCTCATCTGGACCGCCATCGGGGTGATCTTGACCGTGGTCGCCACCTTGATCCACCTACCCTACCCGGAATTCCTGCCTTGGATCGGGGGATATCAGTTCTCGCTGCAGATCTCTGGGGTCCTGCTGACCGCCTGCTTAGGGGGATCGGGAGCCGGGGTTTATGCCCAGGTGGCCTATCTAGCCTTGGGATTATTTGAGTCTCAGGTCTTCAGTTATGGCGGGGGGTTAGATTACATCCACCGAGCTGCCTTCGGCTATCTGTTGGGTTTTTTACCCGCAGCCTGGGTCTGTGGCACCCTTGCCTTCCGCCAGTCCCTGGCCCCAACCCCAGCCCCTCAGACACGCTCTCGATCCGGTTCTGACTCCGCCGCAACCAGAGCAACGGCTCAGAACACTCAGGCTCCGCCGATCAACCTCAAGGATCTGCTCCTCGCCTGTCTCTCCGGTTTGGTGTGTATTCACCTCACCGGGATCGTTTATCTGATCTTTCAGACGGCCTCTCTGTCGGAGCTGTTACAGGAGGTGGGACGCTACACCGGTTTCCTGTTGCCCGGTCAGCTATTGGTGATCTGTGGCACTGCCCTGCTGGCTTGGCTGTGTCGTCACCTGCTGTTGTATTGAGGGTGGGGCTGAGTTCGAGGTAGGGGTTTGGGTTTGGGATCTCACCTCATGCACCTTGGCCACAAAGAACTCCTCCAGGGTCTGTCGCCGCAAGGTGAGGTCGAGGATCTGAGCCCCCTTCTCCTTGGCCTGGATCACGCCCTGTTCCGGCTCCCCCTGCCATTCCCCGATCCACTGTTCCCCCTGGATGGAGAACTGGTCAAATAGAGCCCGTAGGCGGTCGGTCTCGCCACCCCGTCCTCGGATCTGATAACTCTGAGTTTCGCCTAACAGCTCATCCAGGCTGCCCTGACAGATCAACTGTCCACCGATCAGGAGAGCCACTTGATCACAGATCACCTCCACATCGCTGAGGATATGGCTGTTGAAGAACACGGTCTTGCCCTGTTGTCGGAGGGAGAGAATGATCTCTCGCATCTGATAGCGACCGATGGGATCGAGACCTGACATGGGCTCATCTAAAAACACCAGCTCCGGATCGTTGATCAGGGCTTGGGCCATGCCGGTACGCTGTAACATGCCCTTGGAGTAGGTGCGCATCTGTTTCTTGCGGGCTGCATCTAGAGGCAATCCCACCAACTCCAGTAAGGTCGGGATCCGCTCCTTTAAGATCGAATGGGGGATACAAAACACCTGCCCAGCGAACTCTAGAAACTCCCAGGCGGTGAGATAGTCGTAGAAGTAAGGATTCTCGGGCAGATAGCCCACCTGTTGTTTGATCTGCTGATCCCCGAGAGGACGACCCAGGATCGTGCCCTCACCTTGAGAGGGTTGGGTGATCCCTAACAGACACTTGACGGTAGTGGTTTTACCAGCTCCATTCGGCCCTAACATGCCAAAGGTCTGCCCCCGCCGTACCGTGAGGGAACAATCCTGGAGGGGGGTCAGCAACTGATTCAGCCAAAAGCCCGTGCGGTAGGTTTTGGATAGCCCTTGGACCGAGACGACAACCTCATTGGCCTGGGGCGTCTGCTGCAGATCCGATGCAGAGGATGGGTTGACGGTTTGACTCATGGTGCTAGTCGAGGGGAGACTCCTGATCTGGATAGTATCGAGTTTGCCCCAAACTGTGAATCCTCCAATCGGGGCCTAGGGAAATGGGGCTACAGTAAGAGGATTGGTTACGGGCCTGGATCCTGTCATGCGTCTGCAGTTTGAGACCTTCACCGTCCATAAGCGATTTCCCCTGACCATCAGTCGAGGCACCTACAGCGAGTCCACCAGCCTCTGGATCCGTATAGAACAGGAGGGGATCGAGGGCTGGGGCGAGGCCTCCCCCTTCTCGGTGGGAGATCAACCCCAAACCCTAGAAGATCTCCAGCCAGCCCTGGGCAGATTAAGCAGCACACTGGCGGATCTCACCCCCTGGCAACGGCAGCAGATCCAACAACAGATGCACGAGATGCAGATCCCCTCAGCAGCCCAAGCCGGGATCGATATGGCCCTCTACGACTGGATGGGTAAACGCCTGAATCAACCCCTGTGGCGACTTTGGGGCCTGGATCCCCAGCAGAGTCCTCTCACCTCCGTAACCATCGGGATCAATACCCCAGAGGCCGCTCAACAACGGGCGCAAGATTGGCTACAGCTACAGGATCTGAAGGCCTTCAAGATCAAGCTAGGTCATCCTGAGGGCATCCGGGCGGATCAGGCCATGGTGATCGCTCTACAGCAGGTGATCCCCATGGGATCGGTGATCACAGTGGATGCCAATGGGGGCTGGACCCCTGAGCAGACTTTAAGCATGTGTAATTGGTTGGCAGGACAGGGAGTGGAATACGTGGAACAACCCTTGGATAAAGGCAAAGAGGAGGGGTTGATCGAGATCTGGCATCGATCTCCCTTACCGATCTTTGTGGATGAGAGTTGTTTCACCAGTGATCAGATCCCCTATCTTGCCAATCGAGTCCATGGCATCAATATCAAACTGATGAAATCCGGTGGCTTGACGGAGGCCTTACGCATGATCCATACCGCTCGATCCTATGGTTTGAAAGTCATGCTGGGCTGTTATGGTCACACAGCACTGGCCAATAGTGCAGCAGCTCAGTTAGGTCCCTTAGTGGATTATCTGGATCTGGATAGTCACCTGAATCTGACGGATGATCCGTTTGAGGGCGTTTCTTTGGAGAAAGGTCGATTGATCTTGTCCGAGGAGCCAGGATTGGGGGTGAAGCGGAGTTCCCCTGCAGGCCATGAGATTCAGACATCTACCTAGACACTCTTTTGTAAAGGTAAACCTAGATATTGCAGTCACCACAGTCCGTAGGACATGACAATCGTTTGACCTGAGGCTACGCCTAGTCCGGGCGTCTCCATGGGAGTGGCGACTGCAATAAGTAGATCTCACTCCCTTGACTCCTGTGTATTACATGTGTAGTATGTCTATGAACAACGAGAGAGAGGACTGATCATGCCGTCAGAACCGCGCCGGACTCAACCTGTTCGTATTTAGGTCTGATCCTTATGTAAGCCATCAGCCTTGATCCTGTGATGGATCTGACTGGACTTCCGGCTTGGGTGAGGTGAGGGACCGCCTGATTGTGTCGATCCCTACGGAGAAACGAGAATTATGCCTTACCAACCTTTGAATTTGACGACGGAGAAGCCGATCCTCTCCTGGGCCAACCATGGGCTCAAGTCTGAGGAGCTGCGCATGGCTAAGAACGTGGCGGCTCTGCCCTTTCTGTTCAAGCATGTGGCGTTGATGCCGGATGTGCACCTGGGCAAGGGCGCTCTGGTGGGATCGGTGTTGGCGACCCAAGAGGCGATCATCCCGGCGGCGGTGGGGGTGGATATTGGCTGTGGGATGCATGCGATTCGGACCCCGTTTCAGGGTTATCAACTGGAGGGCAAGCTGAAGAAGATCCGCTCTGAGATCGAGTCCATCGTGCCCACGGGCTTTGAGGAGAATAAGGAGGTGGACAAGATCGTCTCCAACTGGCAGGGTTGGGGTGATTTCAAGGATCTGCATCGAGGGGTGCAGGATCTGGAGGTCAAGGCCAAGCGCCAGATGGGCTCCTTGGGCGGGGGCAACCACTTCATCGAGGTGTGTGTCGATACTCAAGATCAGGTGTGGCTGATGTTGCACTCTGGATCTCGTAATATCGGCAATCGGCTGGCTCAGGCTCATATCAGCACCGCGAAGAACTTGGGCAAGATGGCGGGACAACACCTGCCGGATCCAGATCTGTCCTACTTTGTAGCGGGGACGCCGGAGTTCCAGGCTTACTGGCGGGATCTGCAGTGGGCTCAGAACTATGCTCGGGCTAATCGGGATGTGATGATGGCGCGGGTCAAGCGAGTGGTAGAGCAACACTTGGCCGGGGGTAAGCCCTTCAAGCCCTTGCTGTCGGTGAACTGTCATCACAACTACGCGGAGAAGGAGATCCACTACGGAGAAGAGGTGTATGTGACCCGTAAGGGAGCGGTGCGGGCGCAACAGGGGGACTACGGCATCATCCCCGGATCCATGGGGACGCGATCCTACATCGTCAAGGGTAAGGGCAATCTGGAGAGCTATTGCTCCTGCAGCCACGGGGCGGGGCGGGCCATGTCTCGCACTAAGGCTAAGGATGCTTTCACTCTGGATGATCTGATCCGACAGACGAAGGGGGTGGAGTGCCGTAAGGACAAGCGCGTCCTGGACGAGATCCCTGGAGCCTACAAGCCCATTGATGAGGTGATGGCTCAGCAGAGCGATCTGGTGGAGGTAGTGGCCACCTTGAAGCAGGTGATCTGTGTGAAGGGCTAGCTCCGGATCCCGATTGAGATCTCATCATTGAGGATCGGGTGTGGTAAATTACATCCGGTCCTTTTTTGTGTATTCCTCTTCTGTTGTGCTGCATCCTGTTCGGTTCCAGAGATCCCTCACCACTCAGTTCTGTGGTCGTCACCTGATCCAACTCTGCACGGTGGATTCCACCAATCGGATCCTGTTGGAGTGGAGCCATGGAGCTCAGATCCCACTGCAGATCCCGGCTGGCACGGTGCTGATCGCGACTCGACAGCAGGCGGGGCAGGGGCAATATGGCCGATCCTGGCAGTCTCCGGCGGGCGGTTTATATCTCTCCCTATTGTTGACCCCAGAGACCTCAGTGGATCAACTGCTGCCCCTCACGTTGACGTTGGTTTGGGGGGTGGTGGATCAGCTGCGCATTCAGTTGTCGATCCCGATTGGGGTTAAGTGGCCCAATGATCTGATCTATGACGGTCAGAAGTTGGGGGGCTTGTTGTTGCAGACCCGATCCCAGGGATCGCAGGTGCGCGTGGCAGTGGCGGGACTAGGACTCAATGTCAATACAGCGGTGGAGCCCCCTGGCATCTCCCTCTCGGAAGCCCTGGGTCAAACTGTCGATCTGGATCACCTGGCGGCCTGGGTGCTGTTGGGACTGGAGCAGGGCTATCAGATCTGGCAGGGACCCGGATGGGAGGCGGTGCGGGATCGGTATCAGACCTGGATGGGTCATCGACAGCGGGTGGTGGCCTTACCCGATCGGACAGCAGCCACGGTTTTGGGGGTTGCATCTACAGGAGCCCTGCAGGTAGAAACACAAGGGGGGCTGATCTTGCTGGAACCGGGTCAGATCCGATTGGGTTATCCGGCCCGAACCGCCCCCTGATCAGAGCAACAGCGAGGGCTGCCTGAGTGACCGACCCCCGATCTCATCTGCGACAGAGACTCACATCTGGCCTCTCCGCGATCTGGAATTCTCTCCGACGGTGGCGAGGGTTATTGATCTTGGGGATCGCCTGTAGTGGGTTATGGATCTCTCCTCTCTTGGCTCAGGAGGAAACCTTCTTACCGGCTCCGCCTCAGGCACCCTCCTCCTTGGATACGGAAGGATTGTTGCCCCAGATCCAGAATCAGCCTCTGATCACCCCCCAGGGAGAGATCCCGATCTCAGCGCCAGCCATCCCTCAGCTGCAAGATTCCATTACCGATGATGTGGAGACTTTGGACACGACTGTCGGACGAGAGATCGTGATCGAACAGGCTGCCGATCCGCAACCGCCCGTGGATGAGCCGGGAGTCTTTCGGGATCGGGAGGTGCCGGTGGTGTTTCAGGAGCGATCCAGCAATACCACCATTCGGGTCAGCCCAGGCCATGGCATTCAGATCGAGCGACCTCGACCTCAGACTCCCAATCCCAATACCAGCTTCAGAGTTAATCCCAATTTCCAACCGGATCTCAAGTCCCTCGGCTATCCTTTGCCCTCAGCGGTACCGATCACCTCCGGGTTTGGGCTACGTATCCATCCGATCACGGGGAAGGAGGAGTTTCATCTGGGTGTTGATCTGGGGGGGAGTCAGGGAACTCCGGTTCTGGCGGCGCTTCCTGGTCAGACTGTAGTAGCTGGACCCAGTGGAGGGTTGGGCAATGCGGTGACCCTAGCCCATGGGACACAGCTACGAACTCGCTATGGTCATCTATCGGAGATCGCGGTGACGGCGGGGCAACCGGTGCAACAGGGGGATGTGATCGGCTATGTGGGATCTACAGGTCTTTCCACCGGCCCCCATCTCCATTTTGAGCTCTGGCAGATCAACGCGGGTGGATCCTGGGTAGCCTTTGATGGATCGGAGTTACTGCGAGTGGCCTTGGCTCAGCTCCCCACTCAATCTCGGTGATTCAGCTACCAATTGCCCTGTTGAGTTCCAGAACTGATCCCACGGATTTAACCCAGACATATCAAACTAAAAGGTGAGAGAATCAAGAATAGATTCGATCTGCATTTTCTGGTTGAGGATATCTTGAAACAGACGGATCTGTCGCCGACACCGATCCAGGTTATGGGACCGTCGATCTGGATAGTGCTCAGGATCCCAATCGAAATAATCATCCTCCACCACATCGATCAAAAAGCGCATGCCCAGCTCCAGAGTGATCAATTGGAACCCCCTGAGGAGCAGTTCAGGATCCAGTTGGGAGAGGGCACCTGATGCTTGATACCCCTGCAGGCTAGCCTGAAATGACTCCGGATCAAATTGAGCGCCTCGTTTTGTCCAGGATCGCAAAGCATCCCCCATCTCCACATACAGAGAATGGATCATCAAGGTATCCAGATCCAGGATCCCTGTCACCTGACCCTGATCATCAAATAGAAAGTTAACGAGCTTCAGATCTCCATGGATGATCTGACGGGGGAGATCTTCAGGGAGAAAGCGATCTGGAACCATCTCTAAAAGAAACTCTGCTTCTGAGATCCCTGCCGGATCCATATCAAGATCTCGCAGCTGACGCCAGAGATAGGCAGTGTCATGGAAGTGGGGGATCTGGAACGTAAACTCATACTCGAACTCTGCTAAAGCTTGATGCATCTCTCCCACGATCGATCCCACTTGATAGAGATGATCTAGGGAGGGCGGAACGGCATGGGTGATGCCCGGTAAGCAGGTCATGACTCGCCAGCGATCGGACCCGAGAAACAAATGTAGATCCCCTTGCTGAGTGGTGAGGTATTCAGGCGTGGGAAAGCCCTGAGATCGCAGATAGCAGCTAATGATCTGACCATCCTGAGTAACCTCTGGGGTAAAGATAGGATGAAGATTCTGGGCAATAAAGATCCCCTGCTCCGTTTCCAATCGCCAGGTCTGTTGTAGTAAACCCGAGGTGAGTCGTTGATGATCCCTCAGATCACCTAATTCAAACGCCTCCAATAGAGCAGGGATCCATGGAACAGAAGCAGGTTTGCCTCTAGGATCCTTGATCTGATCACGCTTTAGTTCTGTCATCCCTCAAGCACTCGCCTCTCCCTCAACCGTCACGGGAAAATGATCGCTAAACTTCTCCTGATCGAAGTGATAGACCGTTCGGATCGGGTAGGGAATGGTGATATCTGCCTGATCACAGGCTCGCTTCAAGGCGATCATGACTCGCGTAAAGGTCTGACGGACATGCTGCTTCTGAGGCTTGGTCCAATAGCGCACCACTAGATCAATAGAACTATCCCCAAAACTCACCACATCGATCTCGGATTCCGGCGTGGTCAACACCCCCTCGATCCCGGTCAAGGTCTCCCGAAACACCTCTACTGCCTTGGGCAACGGCGTATTGTAATCCACCCCAATGGCTAGATCGGTGCGACGATAGGCCAGATCCGTCAACACCTCCACTGGACTGGTGAACAGGATCGAATTGGGGATCACCACCCGTTCCCCGCGATAGGTGCGGATCTGAGTGGAGCGGATGCTGATCTCCTCCACCGTGCCCTCATAACCCTCTACAATGATCTGATCCTGCAATCGAAAGGGTTCATTCAACAACAACAACACACCCGCCAGGAAGTTCTTAAAGATGTCCTGAAAAGCGAAACCGATCGCGACGGAACCCAGACCCAGTAGGCCGATAATATCCCCCAGCTCCAGATCCGGAAACAGGATCACACTGGCGATCACGGCCCCCAACACCCAGGTGCCCACCACCCCTGCCTGCACCGTCAGGGATCGTAAGGAGGGACTGGGCAACATCCGCTCTGCCGCCGCCGAGACGATCCGTCGCACCACCTTGACCGCCTGTAAAGTCACCCACAGGGTCACAAGGGCCAATACCAACCCTGGGATTAGCTTTACTCCAGAACCCACCAGATCCAGTAGGTTCTCTTGAATCGTTTGGATCAGATCCGTCATCAGTAGGCACCTCTCTTCCAACAGGGCCAGGATCCAGTCCTCGCCCATCCTGTCTAACCCATAGTAAAGCCCCAGATGTCTCGATCTAGTCTCTCTGCTCAGGATGCAGTGCAACACTGAATCGCGTTTGAGATCGATCGGAGCTTGATAGGGAGGCCGTGGATAGGGAGGACATGGAGACAGGGAGGGCTAACCTAGGAGAACAGCAAAGGGGCTACCTTGGCATAGAGGGCTTGGAACAGGTTCCATCCCAGAAAGGAGACAAAGCCAAGTAACAGAAAGAAGAGAACGATACTGAAGGCAGATCGCAACGGCGAGGGCTGGGGCTTAGAGGGCTCAGACATGGGCAGGATCGATAGTCAAGGGGTATTCCAGACAAGCTTGCTGATACCTTAACACGTTGCTTCTGAAGGCTGTTGATCCTATGGAGGGACTGCTGTGCTCAGGACGGACTCACACTCAGGTTAGGATCCAAAGTGTTGATCGTCGGTAGAGGTGAGTCGTTGGCTGAGTCCCCTATCCTGGTGCAAGCGACCGAGGCTGTCCTACAAGGATCCTCCCCGAAGCCGGATCCCCATCAAGTGGTGCAGGCTCTGTTGGCGGCGGAGAAAACTTTTCGACAGGAGAAGCCCTCACATCCCTTCGATCTCTTTATTGGCACCTGGCGGCTGTGTTTCATCACGGGCACCCGCAAGACCCGGCAAAAGGCTGGGATCGTCTTAGGAGCAGGTCGTTATCTGCCATCCCTGATCCGGATCACGCTCACCTATGATCGAGCACAGGCTCAGGATCTACACTCAGGAACCTTTGCCGCTGGACAGGTGATCAATCAGGTGGACTTAGGGATCCTTAAGTTCAAGCTGAACGGACCCACCAAGCTATTGCCTCACAAGCCGATCATGGCCTTCGACTTTAATCATCTGATCTTAGATCTGTTAGGAATTAAATTAATCGAGCGAGATATTCGTGGGGGAATCCAAGCCACCCAGAGATTTTATGAGGAGAGGATCAATCAACAGGCTTTCTTCGTCTACTTTCTAGTTCAGGAACAGCTGATCGCGGCAAGGGGCAGAGGAGGAGGTCTAGCCCTGTGGGGACGCATCCCGATGAACGAAGAGGGCTAATTACTCAAAAACAGGGGGCCACAGATCTGCTACGGCCATCTCCCATCCTGGCAAGAGATCGGGTAATGTCAAAGTCTCTCCATCCTGTAGGGTGATCGGCTCCTGTGCTGAGCGTCGGATCTCGATCCAGCGTTGTTCAGGGTGAATCAGGATACCTACCTGGGTGCCCTGTTGGAGAAACTGATCGATTTTGGTGCGCAGCCCGCTGAGGCTATCGGTAGGGGATTTGACCTCTACCATCAGATCAGGAGCAAGCTCGGCAAAGCGACGGGGGCTGCGACGTAAGCGATCCGCTCGCACAAACGAGACATCTGGGGCACGGGTATCCGAGTTGGGTAGGGTGAATCCAGCACCAGAGCCTGTGATCCGTCCCAGTCGGCGAGGTTTTACCCAATTGCGCAGTTGAGCACTGAGTTCGGAGGCGATCTCATCGGATTCGTAACTGGAAGGACTCATGATCCGGATCTCCCCATTCACCAGCTCCAGACAATAGTGATCCTCCAGCTGGCGTTGCACCTTTTCCAGATCTTTTACGGTCAGAGTCATGACAACCTCTCGACAAAGAGATCAATTCAGGTGGGGTCTCAGCTCTAGATTGAACTGCTGCTCAAATACCGGCTTTTTCTCATTCAAGCTCCAGATCTCTAACCCGCACTTATCTTCTGGATGGAACGGATCCAGACCCAGATGTAGGATCTTGGGCTTGGTGGGAGAGGGCTCATAGGTGCAGTGTAAGGTCCGGATCGCATTGATGCGACGTCGATCGAGAGCAGTAGCCAGACGTAACAGGGGACTGAGCTCCGAGACCCTCTGGCGATGCTGATCGCTAGGTAGCCGTTGGTAGTTCTCGTGCTTCTTCTTGGGGGGAGACTTGCGATGATAACGGGCCAGGTTCGCGATCACCTCCATCTCCTCCTCGTTGAACCCAAGCAGATCGCCATACCGAATTAAATAATAGGAATGTTTGTGATGGGCAGAATGGCTGACGAAATGGCCACAGTTGTGCAACATGGCCGCCACCCAGAGCAGTTCCCGATCCTCATCGGTCCACTGATGCAGGATCCCCTGAGTTTGATCGAAGAGACTAACCGCGAACTCTGCCACCCGTTGGGCATACTCCAGCTCTACCTGATACTTATTGGCCAGCTTCAAAGTATGACGCCGCCGCACCGAGCTCTGAAACCGCAACCGATCCTCGATCAAGCCATGGCTCAACATCCAATCGACGATCAGACCCTCCCGCAAGGATCGACCGCAGAAGGTGAGCTGTTTGCCCCCCAATAACGTCATGATCTCCTCTAAGATCACCGCCCCCGCGATGATGATCTCAGCCCGTCTTTCCACCATACCGGGCAGCTTGAGCCGCTCCGCCAAGGAGAGCGTCTGGATCTGTTTCACGAAACCTTGTAAGGGTTCAAATTGGAGACAGGATCCATGTAACCGCGAGGGCTGTTCCTCCAGCTGGCGTCTGAGCACCATCCCGGTGAGAGATTCCACTGTGCCCGAGGTGCCGATCAATCGCACCGGATCCGGTCCTAAGAGATCTTTGATCTGTTTGAGGGGGATCTCCAGCTTGCCTCGCACATGGTCGCGGAGGGATTGGACCTGATCGGCAGTGGGCGGATCGGAGCGGAGAAACTGTTGGGTGAGCCGCACGGCCCCTACTTTGATGCTGCGGAGAAACTCAGGCTCGTGACCGTCCCCTAGGATCAGTTCCGTGGAGCCACCCCCGATATCCACAAACACATGGGGTTGACCGTTGAGATCCATGGCTGAGATCGCCCCCAGATAGATGCGGCGGGCCTCCTCCTGGCCGGAGATCAGATCGATGATCAGACCCAAGCCTCGTTTGACACGCTCCAGAAAGATCTGGCCGTTGGGAGCCTCTCGCACCGCACTGGTGGCCACCGCCACGATGGCATCCGCCTGCATCCCCTCTGCAATATGGAGGAATCGCCCTAGGGCCTCATACCCGCGAGTCATGGCTGCTTCCGTGAGCTCCCCCGTCCGATCACAGTACTCCCCCAGGCGAGCTGTCTCCTTCTGTTTGGCCAGCACCGTAAAGCTAGGGATCTGAGGGGTGATGCGGACGATCACCATATGAATGGAGTTGGTGCCCACATCGATGGCCGCCAAGATCTGTTCAGCACCAGAGATCAGTTTGGCGGAGAGGGGAGTGGCCAGTTGGGGGTTGTGGGAGAGGGAGGAGATCATAGACAGGGAAGGGAGCGGGCCAATCGGTTTTTGCTTAACGATAAGCGTATCTTAACGACTTGGTGTTTTGAACAGTAGCCCTGGGGTCAGATCCCTTGACAGGGGAAATCAGTGGCCTGAGCATGGGGGCGATCTCTGTCGGGTGGTCTTATGATCCGATCCTCAAATCGCTGGTCTCGTCGTGGACTCCTGGGACTCCTCACGGGCCTCCCCTTCAGTTTGGCTGCCTGCCGATCCCAATCGGATCCTCAAGCCACCCCGGAGCCCAGTCCGATCCCGCCTGAGATTGTCACCTCTCCGTCCGCTCCCTCAGATCAGATTCGGCTCACCGGGGCGGGGGCCAGTTTCCCCGTGCTGCTCTATCAACGGTGGTTTCAGGACTATCAACAGATCAATCCGCAGGTGCAGGTGGACTATCAGGCGGTGGGGAGTGCGGCGGGGATCCAGCAGTTCATTGACGAGACGGTGGACTTTGGGGCCAGTGATGTGGCCATGACCGATGAGGAGATCGCCCAAGTGGAGCGCGGGGCGGTGCTATTGCCGATGACGGCGGGCAGTGTGGTGGTGGCCTATAACCTGCCGGGGGTGGAGAGTGGCCTGCAGCTGTCTCGCTTCGTCCTCAGTCAGATCTTTTTGGGTCAGATCACCCGCTGGAATGATCCGCAGCTGGTGGAGCTCAACCCGGATGTGTCCCTGCCGGATCTAGAGATCGTGGTGGTGCATCGCTCCGATGGTAGTGGGACGACGGCCACCTTTACTCGACATCTCAATGCGATCAGTGGGGATTGGCAGGCACAGGTTGGCGTGGGTCTATCGGTGCAATGGCCGGCGGGCTTTGGGGCCAAGAGCAATGCGGGGGTGAGTGCCCAGGTGCAGCAGGTGGAGGGAGTGATCGCTTATGTGGAGGAGGTCTACGCTCGAGAGTTAGGTCTGTCGGTGGCGGCTCTGCAGAACCAGGCGGGGAACTTTGTGATGCCCACTCAGGAGGCGGCGAGGGCGGCTTTGATGGAGGTGGATTTCTCTGAGAGCCTGCGAGCCTTTATCCCTGATCCCACGGGTGCTGAGGCCTACCCGATCGTCACCTACAGCTGGATCCTGGCCTATCGCTCCTATGCCGATCCTCAGATCGCGACCGCTCTGCAGCAGGTATTGACCTGGGCGCTTACGGAGGGACAGGAGATCAGTGAGGCCGTGGGGTATCTGCCCTTACCGGAGGCGGTGCGTCAGCGAGCTCAGACCGCACTGGATCAGATCGAGGGGTAGACAGACCAGACTACGTGGATCCCTCTTGATCGGGGTTACTGAGACGGGTCTTAAGAAATACTCAGCAAATTGTGCTGTTCGGACTGGACAGTGATAGCGTTCCTTGTCTTGAATGGAAAGCATATCTAAGCGTGAAGCCCTGTGATGAAGGCTAGCCTTTTGTAACGTCCATTTCGTACATGCTGGGGTTCTGATCTGATGAAATATACTTACGTTGCTGCACTGTCGCTGCTGGGTACTGTGGCTCTCGTCCCTGCCGCTCGGGCGGACATGTTGACCGGGCGTGTGGTGGACATCCTGGGAGGGGACAACATCCTGGTGGATGTGGGGGGAGAGTTGGTGAATGTGGATCTGGCTTACATTCGTCCCCCAGCAGGAGGCAATCTGACAGCGGCGGAGTATCTGGAGCAACTGTTGCCCACAGGATCCTATGTGCAGATCGATGTGTCCTGGGTGAGTGCCAGTGGGGTCAACTACGGCTATGTCTACAGTGGCGGCGAGCTGGTGAATGCCAAGCTGTTGTCAGCTGGGGTGTCGGGCAATCCTTGGACGGTGCCGAATCCGGCGATCCGAGAGGTGTACGAGCAGGCGGTGAGTGGTGCTCCCCCTGTCCTACCCCCCTTCCAAGGAGCAACGGCAACAGCAGCAGGCAGCGGGTTGCCTTGGGGACCCCTCGGGTTGGGAACCTTAGCTCTGGTGAGTGTGGTGGTGGCGGCAAAGAGCTTCTGGGACCGATCCAGCTCGCGGGTGCGCTTCGATCCCCGCCAGGAGATCAAGTCCATGCAGGAGTCTCTCCTGTCCGCTCTGACCACCCAGAAGCAGCTGGAACGTCAGTACACTCAGGCTCAGGAACAGGTGGATGAGTGGATGCGGCGAGCGGAGCAGGCCCTGCGCAACAACGACGAGGAGCTAGCTCGTGAGGCCCTGTCTCGCAAACGCAATCATGCGGAGACGGCTCAACGGTTAAAGCAATCCTTGGATGAGGCGACAGCTGAGACGGAATCGATTCGAGCCAGCATGAACAGCCTGAGTCACTCCCTACTCTCCCATGGAGAGGCCTGATCAGATCAGTTTGAATTGGGTTACCAATGAAAAAGGTCCCTGGGCGTCTTTCCGTGTTTCGACTCCAAGGACCTTGTCATTTCACTCCTCACAGAATTCAAGGTACTGCCCCTTTGGCGATTTGTCAATCTGGATTATTCCCCAGGATCCATCGACAATGAGGGGCTGATGCTGAGGAGTGGGAGCCGATCATGGATATGCCCACCTTTTTGATTCGGTACGGGTTTGATCTGGCTCAACGGGAGGCAGAGGCTTGGGTGCTGGAATGGACCCAGCGGTTTCCGGTGCACTGGATCCCGATGGCTCTACTGGAGGCGCTCTACCAGGGACGGTACAAGGCGGCCTCGGTGGAACAGCTGTTGTTGTTATGGGGGCGGCGGGGAGAGCCCCGGCTGGGGTTTGGTCTGGACTTCAGCCGCCGGATCTGGCCGGATCAACAGGAGCAGATCGCCATCTTGCTGGAGAGAGAGCCGCAGTTGCCTGTACCTCAACCTCATACCTTCTCCTCTACCCCAGAGCCCATCTCCACTCAGGATCTGTTGACGGACCTGCAACCCCTCTCTCCGAAATTGCTACGACTGATCCGGGGGGACTCTGAAGAACGTTAGGATGAGGATGAGCCCATCCATTTTTTTACCGATGAAAGCGTATGAATTCCCAGCCTGGATCACGGAATCAGGGGATGTGCAGTTACCGGAGATCGCTAAGCATCGTTTACCCGCCCATCGACGTGTGCGGGTGTTGATCCTGGTCAGTGAGGAGGAGATGGAGCGTGATCCGTCTTATCACAATGCGGAGTCGGTGCTGAATTGGCAGCAGTCTCCTCAGATCCCTTACGACGGGATCTAGTTGCTAGGGCAGGCGTCCGGGGCTGAGTCGCTGATCGGGATCGAACTGCTGTTTCAAAAGCTTTTGGATGGGGGCTGTCTCGGGAAGTGGGATCCCTGGCCAGGTCTGAGAGGTTTCCAATAGAGTGAGATAGCCGTGTTGGGCCTTGAGGTCGTCACGCAGTTGGGTCAATGTTTGGGAATCGATCGCGGTGGATCCGCGCCATCGTCCGACGCCTGAGCTATGGATCTGAAGATTGCTCTGGGGATCCAATGACTCAACCTGCTTCAAAAAACTACAGATCTGGGTAGGTAAGATCCCTAGTTTGATCAGGGGAGCGGTGGGGGTCTCTAAAGGGGCGCTCAGACAATGGTCGATCTCAGCTTCTGGGAGATCTAGGGTTGAGATCTGAAGGGGGGATGAGATCATGTCATGCAGACGGCTGACCTGAGCGGTAACCGATTCGGGTAGACCGTGAAAGCGGATCAAAAGACTGGGACTATCGCTAGCTTGTAGAGATCGGGTCAGCTTTGTGGAGAGCAGATCGAGGCTGACGGGGGTCAGGGTGGAGTTGAACAGTTTCCCAAGCAGGATCTCCAACTCGGAGAGGGGACCTTGGATCAGGAGGATCCGGCGCTGTTGAGGTAGAGGGTACAGCCGTAGGGTGATCTGGGTCAGGATGCCAAGGGTGCCATAGGATCCGGTGAGCAATTTCATCAGATCGTAGCCTGCTACGTTTTTGACCACTCGACCCCCTGCTTTGGCGATCTGACCATCCGCTCGCACCAGGGTGATCCCCAGAACCAGATCACGGATCCCGCCATACCGATGCCGCCAGGAGCCACTGGTGTTGGCAGCGATGATCCCTCCCAGGGTGGCTTGTGCTCCATAGATGGGGTTGATGGGCCAGAACTGTTGACTCTGTTGCAGGTGAGCTTGCAGATCCGACAGGGTCACCCCAGCCTCCAGGGTGACGGTCAGATCAGCAGCAGCATGATCGAGGATGCGATTCAGTCTTTGGGTGCTGATCAAGACCAGATCGGTGGCCTGAACTGGAGATCCCCAACTCAGCTTGCTGCCGGATCCTAGGGGCAGGATCTGCCAGCCCTGTTGACGACAGTGATCCACTACATCGACTAACTCCTGGGGGGTCTGAGGGGAGATCTGACAGACCTGTTGGGCGACCTCTGGATCTCTGAGGGCGAGGATCAACTGAGATTGACTCTGGGGGGAGAGTTGATGGAAAGGAGTGATCTGGTCAGGGTTGACGAGGGCTGTCAGGTGATCAGGGGTGGGGTGTGCCATGGGAGAGATCTTCCACCGGGAGCGTGGGGTGTTCTTCAGTATCCCACGGGTGACATCACTGGGTAGGGCCCAAGCGCCACTCCTCTAGTTGGGGATGGGCTGCAGATAGGTGTATCCGGACCCATTGGAGATTCTGGACCCGATCAATAGCCACTTCTCTGACAGCGAGACTGAGCGGCCAAACTCGTTGGTCTGCTCGCCATAGGGACTGCTGTAGATGTGCTGGGGCTGAGTGCTGCCAGCTGTGTACAGATAGGCCGCTCCGCCTCCCCCGACTAGCACTTGATCGCCAAGGATCGACACCGAGTATGGGATGTACACTCCACTCCTGTCTGCAGGCGGGGTGGACAAACTCTGAAGCAGAGTCCCGCTATTGGCATCAAACAGATAGGCTGCCACTGGGTTCGTTGTATCCTGAACTCCGATCAAGGCCTGATCCCCAGAGAGAGACACTGAGTAACCAAACTGGTGACCCAAACTGGGATCTGGGTCTGTGAAAGTATGTAGCAGAGCCCCGCTATTAGCTTCATACAGATAGGCCCTGCCAGCCACTGGAGCCCCTATCAATAGCCGATCCTCTGACATGGACACGGATTGACCGAAATGACCATACTCCAAAGAATGGAATATAGCGTGCAATAAGGCGCCACTATTAGCATCAAATAGATAGGCGGCCCCTCCACTTCTGTTCTCTATGGAACCGAGGTCATACGGGCTACCGATCAGCACTCGATCTCCAGAGAGAGCTACAGCTAAAGCAAAGTGGTTACCCTTCCAGGTAGAGGGATTGATGAACCTTTGCAGCAACGTCCCACTCGCAGCGTCGAAGAGATAAGCTGCTCCTGGAAGAGAAGCCTCTGTAGACTGACGATCATCCCCGATCAGCACCCTGCCTTCAGACAGAGCCACCGCCTTACCAAACGAATGGAAAGCAAGAATGTTCTCCGGATCGGTGAAGACCTGTAGGGGCTGGCTGCTGTGGACATCGTAGAGATAGACTTCTTCCGCGTTCGGAGATCCGATCAGGAATTGCTCTCCAGACATCGCAACAGATTCCCCGAAGCGGCCATTGGGGCTAGGAGGAGTGAGTACAGCATCATAGACCTCAAGCTCCTCCCCGATTTGGACTGAGGTGTCCTGCTGAACTTCCTGGGCTGCTAGGGCATAGTTTGGATCCTGGGTGACCCCTACATCCAAAGTGCAAGCTTCCAATAACGAAGGATCCGTGATCCCTTGGCTCTGACAGATCTGAGTGGCTGTTGCTCGCTGTTCAGCACTGAGGTTATCAACGGTTATCCGTTCGCTAGGGTAGTTGAGATCGGTAAATGTATCGGTGCTTTGCCCTGGAGCATAGTCGAATAGAGATTCACCTGGTGTGATCCGCCAGCTGTTGCCGAAGTCCTGGTAAAGCTGCTCAAAACTAATCGGGTAGGAGAAGATCTCTCCAGAATCAGAACGCAGATCATCGAGAGGATCTTGATTGGAGGTAAAGCCCAGGAGTCCCTGTACTGGAGAGGAGCGGGGTATTCTAACTTGGGCACCGATGAATGGATGAGTGATATTCCCGACTCGGAACTCAGCTCCATTGGGCCAAGTCAGTATATAGCCTTTGGGATTGGGGTGTTGGAGAAAGCCTCCGTTAGGCAGTGACAACACAGAGGTTGGAGCAGAGAGAGGAGATCCATTGAGCCATAGAGGAGAAGAGCCATCGGGAGAGCCTTGGGCGTAGAAGGCGACCCGATCACCGTTGACATCGGCAGCAAAGGCAGTGGCAGCAGAGACGTGGGAGGAAGTGCTGGTGGGTGGAAGAAGACGGGCCTGTATGGTGAGAGAGGAGTTGGGGGAGTCGGCAAGAGTAAATTCCCCGTGCCCCTGAAAGCTGTAGAGAAGGCCATCAAAGGTCACGATGTGGGGATCGCCAAACAGCTTGCTGTAGCTACAGTCCAAACAGGGGGGAGGAGTGGACTCTGGATCCGGGGTGGGGGCAGGAGGACTCGGACTGGGAGGAGGACAATAGGGCCTCTCTAGCGGATCTTTCATATGAC
>CAYSEO010000005.1:0-42276 GCA_964429885.1 uncultured bacterium | reverse complement strand
ACCTTGGATCCGCTCACCTTAAGTGATCGGGAGGAGGAACTTCTGGATTGGCTGGAAACCTATGGGGTGAAAGACGCTTGGAAACTCACTCAGCCCCTGGCAGTTGCTGGCATTGATCTCACAACCTTAGAGCAACTCCTGGAGAGGTGGCGTGATCACCCAGGGGAATTACGTGACCAAGGGATTCGTTGGTTAGCGCTCTCCTTTGATGTCATGTCAATGATCCACAATGGCCTGCGGGGAGCCGAGCGGATCTCTGAGTTGATCTCCTCGATGAAGTCCTATTCCTATCTTGATCAAGGAGTCCAACAGTTTGTGGATATTCATGAGGGTTTGGAGAACACCCTAACGCTGCTTTCACATCGGCTAACCCATGTGGAGCTCCAGCGCAAGTATGATCGATCCCTACCTCAGCTCCTAGCCTTTGGCAGCGAACTCAATCACGCCTGGACACAGCTCATTGACAATGCCATCGACGCTATGGATGGAAAGGGTGTCCTTGAGATCCAGACCTGTCGGGATGGAGGATATGTCCGTGTAGAGCTCATCGATTCCGGTGGAGGGATCCCTGCGGATATTCAATCTCGCTTATTTGAGCCGTTCTTCACCACGAAGGAGCCTGGCAAAGGTTCGGGCCTCGGACTGGATATCGTGAACCGAATTGTCCATAATCGCCACCAAGGAACGGTATCCGTCACCTCTCGCCCTGGACGAACTTGTTTCACGATCTGTCTGCCTCTGCCAGAGGACAAGCCTATTTAGCCGGTAGATAGATGCTCTTGTAGGTTTCCCCACAGAGTACTAAGTAGATCAGCAAAATTGCTTTGAAGTGCATTATTGCAGTGGCGACTGCAACACCATGCTTTTTTTGTTGCGGAGCAGGAATAGCCTTAGATCGGATCGCAGAAGATCAGGAACAACAGGTCACTGCAGCAGGCTGAGGATCATGCATAGAATCCGCCTCATCCGTCCGCACCCAGAACTCCCAGCGATGACCATCAGGATCCTGGACCCAGAACTTATTGGCCACCGCATAACAACAGGTCACCCCTTGCTCGATCAGGGGCACGATTCCAGCGGCCTCCACTCGCTGTTGCCAAGCCTGTAGAATTTGAGAATTAAAGATCTCCACCCCAAAGTGCTCATCCCCTCGGGATCTGGATCCTTGATCTGGCTGATGCACCAGAGCTAAATGTAAGGCCGGTTGCTCTAGACGGAAGTTGGCATAGTCATCGTAGTACTTGGTGGGGGCTACTCCAAAGATCGTCTGGTAGAACTGTACGGCAGCTCCCAGATCGGAGACATCGAGGCTGACATGGATTCGAAATTGCATGAAGATCTCCTTGGGTGTGAACAGGATACCGGGCAGATGAACGATCGAGTGAGGCATCTAATCCATTGGTCAATCGGATCATAAGCTCACCATCAGGGCCTTCAAATACTGCAGCCGCTCCTGATCAACGCAGTAACAGACCCGAGGCCCCTCAATCTCCCCTTTGACCAACCCCGCCTGCTTCAAGATCCGCAGATGTTCGGAGACCGTTGACTGGGATAGGGGCATCACCTCAACGATCTCGCCGCAAACACAGGTGCCCCGCTCCAACAGGATCTGGAGGATCCGCACTCGGGCAGGATGCCCCATCGCCTTACAGAGGTTGGCCAGATCCTGGATTGAGTGGGCCTCTATCTGAGGATCGAGAGTCAGATCAGACCTGGGCATGAGGGTTCATCGTCCATCGACGATAATAGAATAGCTAAAGAACACGACGGTGACAAGCAATGGCGATCACGATCTATCACAACCCGGACTGTGGCACCTCCCGTAACGTGCTGGGGCTGATCCGCAACAGTGGTGAGGAGCCTCAGATCATCGAGTATCTGCAGATGCCCCCCTCCCGTCCAGAGCTGGTGTCCCTGCTGGACCGTATGCAGATCAGGCCTCGGGATCTCTTGCGACGCAAAGGCACCCCCTACGATGAGCTGGGGTTAGATGATCCACAGTGGACCGATGAGCAGCTGATCGATCTCATGCTGCAGCAGCCGATCTTGATCAATCGGCCTATCGTGATCACACCTCTGGGGGTGAAGCTGTGTCGTCCCTCTGAGACGGTTTTGGAGATCTTGCCGCAGCCCCAGCAAGCGCCGTTCTCGAAGGAGGATGGTCAGCGGGTGGTTTAGAGCACCTATTCAGAAAGCTCGGGATGAGGACCTCCCAGGATCCCCTTGATAGTTAGGAAAAGAGGGGATCCAGTGATGGACAATGGATGAGCAGGATGTGATCGGGGTTGCCCGCCTATGACCGAGAGCCTGATCTTTGTGATCTTTCTTGCGGCTACGTTTGTCCATGGTTTGACGGGGTTTGGCTTCGGGTTGGTGTCGGTACCTCTGTTGCAGTCGGTGATCGGAGTGCGGGATACTCCCCCCTTAGTGACTCTGATCTCCGCCCTGACCCTCCTGATTCTGGCTTTTCGGTATCGCTACACCCTCAAGTGGGGCTCGGTGCTGCGGCTTGCCCTAGCCTCAACCGTGGTCGTGCCCCTAGGGGTGTATGGATCACAGCATCTGGATGTGCACCTCCTCTCTTTCTCGATCGGGATCCTATTGATCAGCTACGGCGGCTATGGGCTACTGGATCTACACCTGCCTGAGCTACGCTCTCACCGCTGGGCCTATCTGTTTGGCAGTTGCTCTGGGTTGTTGGCTGGGATCTCCAATGTCGGAGGACCGCCCCTAATCCTCTATGGGGATCTCTGTCGTTGGGGACCACAAACCTTGAAGAGCAATCTGCAGGGGGTGTTTCTGCTGAATCTGGTGGTGGTGCTGCTGAGCCATAGCTTGCAGGGTAACTTTACCCCTCAGATCTGGAGCTGGTTTCGGCTCGGGGTGCCGGCGGCTCTGCTAGGGTTGGGCATTGGGATCTGGGTTTCGGGCCATCTGGATCCGGCTTCCTTCCGCCGGTTGGTGTTAGCGGCCTTGATCGGACTAGGGGGGCAACTGGTGATCCGGGCCATCCTGGGGTGAGGAGTAAGTCATGACCGCCAACCGCACCATCGAACAGATCAATGAGCGGATCGCCTCTGGCCAGGCGCGGGTATTAACGGCTCTGGAGCTAAAACAGCAGGCGGCCCAGACCGATGCCGAGACCCTGTTTGAGCAGGTGGAGGTGATCACCACCGGGACTTTTGAGCCCATGGAATCCTCAGGGGCGATCCTCAATTTGGGGCATACCGATCCCCCCATCAAGATCCGCCAGGCCTGGTTGAATCAAGTGCCCGCCTATGCCGGGTTTGGAGCTGTGGATCTGTATCTGGGAGCCGCTCACCCCTCGGAACAGCCAGAGTCCCACTACGGTGGGGGGCATGTGATCGCCGATCTGATCGCGGGCCAACAGGTGCAGCTGCGGGCGACGGGCTATGGCACCGATTGCTATCCCCGCACGGAACTGGAGACCCTGATCCACAAAGATCGGATCAATCAGTTCTACCTATTCAATCCTCGTAACGCTTACCAGAACTTTATCGTGGGGGTGAATGGGGGGGATCGGCCCCTCCACACCTATCTGGGGTTACTGCAACCGCGACTGGGCAATGCCGTCTACTCCAATCCCGGTGCCCTCTCACCGCTGCTGAATGATCCAGCCCTAGAGGTGGTGGGGATCGGTACCCGCATCTATTTAGGGGGAGCTCAGGGCTACATTGCCTGGGAGGGCACCCAACATTTTCCCCGGCAGCGACGACTGGAGAACCAGACCCCCATCGGACCAGCGGCTACCCTAGCCCTGATCGGCGATGCCAAAGCCATGGATCCCCAGTGGGTGCGAGGCTGTTACTTCCGCCATTACGGTCCCTCCCTGATGTTGGGAGTGGCGATCCCGATCCCGGTGCTCAGCCCTCGGGTGATCCAGCGAGCCGCCTGCACCGATGAGCAGTTGGTGGCGCCCGTGATCGACTTCGCTATCCCCCGCCGGGTGCGGCCCACCTTCGGTCTGGTCAGTTATGCTCAGCTGAAATCCGGATCGATCCAATTGCAGGGGCAAAAAGTGCGAGTCGCCCCCCTGGTGAGCCATCGATTATCTCAGGAGATCGCCCAGGTCCTGAAACAGCAGATCCAATCCGGCAACTTCCTGCTCACCCCTGCCATCGCCCCATTGGCCCCGGATCGAGACTTTCTGGCTCAGAGCTCCTCGCTCCAGGATCGGTGAGATCTTGCCACACGCCAGATCCAGCGATCTGGCGTAGGGGAGATCCCGGAATTGACACAGGCTCACCTCTGTGGATCTGCGGATACTGGAGGAATACACTCGTGCTCCAGATATC
This sequence comes from uncultured bacterium, assembly GCA_964429885.1. Taxonomy (GTDB): domain Bacteria; phylum Cyanobacteriota; class Cyanobacteriia; order Thermostichales; family Thermostichaceae; genus CAYSEO01. The sequence goes on along the minus strand of CAYSEO010000005.1, from coordinate 37,960 downwards.
ATGTCTATCCGTACCATCGTCGCTGACGCCCTCTCCGGCCAACGACTTACCCCTCATCAGATCAGCACCATCGACACTTTGCTCAAGCACCGCCGCTATTCGACCCCAGAGCTGAGAGATCTCGACACCCTGATCGATGCCATCGCCTCCGGCAGCCTTCCTGCCACCCCTGAGATCTTGTATTCGGTGTTGCGCTCCTCTTGATTCGGCCTGAATCCTTAAATAAGGTAATCAATAGACTGTCCCTGACCATCCTCTTACCGTTGGATCTCTATGTCGTTTCACCGTCATCTTCGGCTCTCATTGGTGATCTCCGCGCTATTGGGATCCCTCTGTTGGGGAGCACCCCTGCTGGCTCAGCAGAACCTTAACGAGCAGTTCCTCTCTGCCGTAGAGGCAGGGGAATGGCAACAGGCCATCGAGCTCATCGACCAGATCATTGCCACGGATCCGGGTCGTGAGGAGAGCCTCATCCCGTTTCGAGAGAAATACACCCAGCGCTTGGCCATCGATGAGCAGCTGCGGCAGGGCAACTGGCGGCAAGCCTCAGCTCTGATGGAACAGTTCGTGGCCACCTACCCAGAGGACAGTCAGTCTGTGAGTGCCTATCGCGCCCAGCTCAGTCAGCTAGCGGAGCTTCAGACCACAGTGGAACAGGGCAATATTATTGAGGCCCTCAGCCAGGTGATGGCGCTACAACAGTCCTCACCCCGACTCGCGCCGCTCATGACTCAGTATGAGCAACAGATCCGCGCAGGGATCCCTGGGATCGGCCAGGCTGTGGTGACTCCCAACTATGTGCTGACGGTGTCTCGATCTCAAGATGTGACTCGCCAGGTGAACCCGGATGGGGCGATGCAGCAGCTCCTAGTCCGAATGACCATTCAGAATACGGGATCTGAACCCATCAGCTTCACCCTAGATCGGTTTAGCCTCTTCCTCCCTAGCAACGAGACGACGACAGGCAACCGTCAGGATGCCGCTGGTGTTTTACCGGAGGAAAATATTGAGCCCCTAGGCACATCCATCGCTCCGGGATCCGCCCTCCGAACCGGCGTCGTCTTTGGGCTGGATCCGCTGCCCGACGAACTGTTTTTGGCTTTCCAAGAGGGGCGCCTAGTGGAGCTCAGATAGGCGGCGTCTTCGGCAGAGGTTCCCTTGACAATTCCAGATCTGGAGCAGACAGTGGAGTGTACAATAAGTAGGCCAGCAAAAACGTTTACACAATCTATATAGTGCGTGTCAAAGCAATTTTGCCGATCTACTTACCACTCTGTTGGACTCGCCTCCGCCCTCTAGATAAACTCCATGAGCCAAGGTACTCTGTTCGATAAGGTCTGGCAGGCCCATACCGTTGGAACGCTGCCCTCAGGCCAAACCCAACTGTTCATCGGTCTCCATCTCATCCACGAAGTCACTAGCCCCCAGGCCTTCGCCATGCTGCGGGAGCGGGAGCTAGGGGTGCTCTACCCCGATCGCACGGTGGCCACAGTGGATCACATTATCCCCACCAGCCCCCTGGTGCGGCCCCTAGCCGATAGCATCGCGGAGGAGATGTTTCAGTCCCTGGAGCGCAGTTGTCAGGAGCATGGCATCACCTTCTTTCCTCGGGGATCGGGAGATCAAGGCATTGTCCATGTGATCGGACCCGAGCAAGGGTTGACTCAGCCTGGCATGACCATCGCCTGTGGGGATAGCCATACCTCCACCCATGGGGCGTTTGGAGCCATCGCCTTTGGGATCGGCACCAGTCAGGTGCGGGATGTCTTGGCCTCTCAGACTCTGGCTCTCGCCAAGCTGAAGGTGCGCCGGATCGAGGTGAACGGCCCCTTGCAGCCAGGGGTCTATGCCAAGGATGTGATCTTGCATATCATTCGGACCCTTGGGGTGAAGGGGGGTGTGGGCTACGCCTATGAGTACGCGGGCTCCACGATCGAGGCGCTGTCCATGGAGGAGCGCATGACCCTCTGCAACATGTCCATCGAGGGCGGGGCGCGGTGTGGCTACGTTAACCCTGACGAGGTGACCTATGACTATCTCAAGGGTCGTAGATATGCGCCTCAGGGCGCTGATTGGGAACGAGCAGTGGCTTGGTGGAACTCGATCCGCAGTGAGGCTGATGCCACCTATGACGATGTGGTGGTCTTTGACGGAGCGGAGATCGAACCCACGGTGACCTGGGGCATTACGCCGGGACAGGGGATCCCCGTTCGGGGGCAAGTGCCACAGCTGGAGGAGATCGCCCTTGGGGAGCGGGCGCTGGCGGAGGAGGCCTATCGCTACATGAAGTTACAGCCGGGGCAACCGATCCTGGGCACGAAGGTGGATGTGTGTTTTATCGGTAGTTGTACCAATGGTCGTCTCAGTGATCTCCAGGAGGCGGCTCGATTTGCCAAGGGGCGACGGGTGGCTGATGGGGTCAAGGCGTTTGTGGTGCCTGGATCGGAACAGGTGAAGCAGCAGGCGGAGGCCCAGGGTCTGCATGAGATCTTTACGGCGGCGGGGTTTGAGTGGCGGGATCCAGGATGCTCCATGTGTTTGGCCATGAACCCGGATAAGCTGCAGGGGGATCAGGTCAGTGCCTCATCTTCCAACCGCAACTTTAAGGGACGACAGGGATCGCCCACGGGACGGACGTTACTGATGAGTCCTGCCATGGTGGTGGCAGCTGCGGTCAGAGGTCAAGTGGCGGACGTGCGAGAACTGATCGAGGCTTAGAGCAGATCCTGAGCTTTGGAACTGAGTCGCATCTCTACACAACATGCCTCAGCAGCCCTGTGATCATCAGCTGATCTGACTCATTATCTGTGTGCTACTCTAACTTGGAACCCTTTTCCTATGTGAGACGTTTTCTGCGGTGACTCCATGGCTTTGATGCGCTCTCTTAAGAGAAAGATCAGATTACTACTTTCTCCGGACAGGGAGAGATTCAACAGATTTTCCGATATTAAATCCCTGACATCTGGCTATCTTTCCCCCCAGGTCTACGAAGCTTTGTATGAAGCATCCTACTCAGCTCAGGAGGGGGTGATGCTCGATATTGGCCCGGCCCAGGGGGGGAGTTCCATTAGCATCGGTTTGGGAGTACGAGACTCAGGTAAACGCGCAACGAAGGTCTACAGTATAGAAAAAGGAGTAGGATCTCAGGCGCTCAAGTACTCCAACGACAAGGGTCAAAACAAGAATGTCTTACTGGAGAATATAAAACAGTACAATCTGGAGAAATACTCGCAGATTCTATTGGGAGATGTTAACGAAGTCCATAATCAGGTAGACAAGAGTAGGCCGATCTCTCTAATGTTTATTGATGCTGACGGAGCGCTAGATCGAGATTTCTCGTTTTTCTTTAACCAGATGGTTGATGGTGCCCCTATCATCATCGATGATTTCGTGAATGAGTTCAATGATTTCGCGAGACGCAAATATCTGAAGTGGACCACGAGACAGGAAATGGATAATTATGTATCCCAAAAGGGAGCTAGAGCTTTTGTTGATCTTTGCCCTTTGGGGAAGGAATATACCACCTATAGATTTATCTGTTACTTTATGGAGATTGGTTTAATAGAACGGTACAAAGTCATTGACTCAACCTTTTTTGGTTATAAGTCTACAGGGGCTCGCTTCAGTGAGCCAGTCCATGGTTCCGCTCTACGGAACATCCGAAAATCTATTCTTGATGAGTATTATGAGCTGAACCCAAGTATGCCGCGATCATAGGCTGAGGAGCGCTGAATGCAATCGTTACATATCGGTTTTCTGACAGATGAGTTCATTAGCGAGAAACCCGATGGGGGAGGGTTAGGAAACTATCTGAATCGCATCACTCAATCACTCAAGAACCTGGGCCACAAACCAGAAGTGATCGTAGTGGTTGACAGACTTCCTCCCAAAACGTATGACTACAACGGGGTCCTGATTACGCGGGTTCCTCCGGTAAAATCCTTACCCATCACTCTGGCTCGAAGTTTTCAACGACGATTTATTGGAGCCGCTCCTTGGGGAGGACCTGCCAGATATCTGTCTACCTCCCTTGCCCTAGCTAGAACCTTTGCATCAAGGCATAAGCAGGAACCCTTTCACTTCGTCCAGAGTGCGAATACCAGCGCTGGTGGTCTCTTCGTTCGATCTCGGGCTGATTGTCCTCACCTGATTCGACTCAGCTCAAAACGCGATCTCTGGTTCAAGATCGATAAGCAGAACACTAGGGGGGCCAAGTTACTCGCTCAACTGGAGAGGTTATGTGTTCGTAAAGCTGATATCGCATACGCGCCCAGTCAGTTCGTCGCCGATCAGTGTAAGCAGGGATGGCGCCAGGATGTCAAAGTGGTTCGCCCACCGATATTCTTGGAAACTGCAGCGGACGATTATATTCCTCCCTGGTTGCCAGAAAAGTATCTGATCCATTTTGGTCAGATCGGTCCTCGCAAAGGATCTGATCTGGTGGCTAGTGCTCTCCCCATTGCCTGGCAACAAGAACCTGATCTAAAAATGATCTGGGCCGGTCGCCCGATTCAGACAGGCAGCTTTGAATGGTGCCATAGACTGTGGGGAGAACAGGCTCACAATGTGATCTGGCTTGGTCCCATCAAAAAGGAACGTCTTTACACCTATCTCAAACAGGCTGTTGCCTCAGTCCTACCTTCTCGGGTGGATAATGTTCCCAATACGGTGATCGAGAGTCTTCTGTTCCAGGTCCCCGTGATTGGTTCCAAGGGGGCCAGTATTGATGAGCTTGTCGATCATGGCCTCAATGGAGAACTGGTTGAGGTAGAGGATGTGGAGGCTCTCGCTCAAACCATGGTCAAGGCTTGGAGGAAAGGACAGGGATGGATCGGAGATTTTGTTGAACCACAGATCTTCACAGAGATGGATCCTGAAAGAGCTGCCCTTGAGTTAATCAAGTTGGCCGGGTACTGATAGATCATGCAAGTGGAAGTTTAGGATCGATCCGATCGAGCTAGCTTTGGATCTCCCTTGGGCACCGCTGCGATCAATTGACGAGTGTAGTCACTCTGGGGGCTGGCGTAGATCTGTTCCGCTGGGGCGATCTCCTCAATCCGACCTTGGTTCATCACCATGATCCGATCGCTCATGAACTTCACCACACTTAAATCATGGGAGATAAAGATATAGGTGAGATCGAATTCCTGTTGTAGATCCTTGAGGAGATTGAGTACCTGAGCCTGAACCGAGACATCCAAAGACGAGACTGCCTCATCACAGATGATCAGACGGGGTTGAGAAGCCAAAGCACGGGCGATACAGATCCGCTGTCGTTGTCCCCCTGAGAACTCGTGGGGCATCCGATCCAGGCTCTCGGGATCCAGTCCCACCTTGGCGAACAGATCCTGAGCTCTCCGCCGCTGTTCCGAGGCCGATCCCACCAACTGATGCAACCGCATCGGCTCCATCACCGCTCCCCCCACACTCATACGCGGATCTAGGGACGCAAAGGGATCCTGGAAGATCAATTGGAGCTGACGCCGTAGCCACCGCAGCCGCCCCCGTCTCAGGGTCAACAGATCATCCCCGTCGAAGATCACCTGTCCCCCCGTGGCCTGGATCAAGCGCAGGAGGGTACGCCCCAAGGTGCTCTTACCACAACCAGATTCCCCCACTAACCCCAAGGTCTCTCCGGGATAGAGCGTAAAGCTGACCGCATCCACCGCTTTGACCTCACCGATCTGTCTCTGAAATACCCCCTGTTTGATGGGGAAGTAGGTTTTGAGGTGACTGACGGTCAACAGAGGCGGACGTTCCTGGAGGTGTTGTAACCGCTGCTCCATCTCCGCTGGGGGCATCTCCTCCAGACTCAAGATCCGTTCTACAGAGGGGCTATCCCCCTCAGCAACGGACCCCAGAAAATCCTCGGTGGTCGGCAACCGTTTTAACCGCCGATCCAGTCGAGGCCGACAGGCCAATAACCCTTGGGTGTAAGGATGGGTGGCCTGGGCAAAGATCTGCTGCACCTGCCCCTGTTCCACCACCTCGCCCCGATACATGACCAGAACCTGATCCGCCACCTCCGCGATCACCCCCAGATCATGGGTAATGAAGATCAGGGCCATATCCCGTTGTTGTTGTAGCCGCCGCAATAGCTTAAGGATCTCCGCCTGGACCGTGACATCCAGAGCTGTGGTGGGCTCATCGGCGATCAGGACCTTGGGGTTACAGGCGATGGCAATGGCGATAGCCACCCGTTGTTGTTGTCCTCCGGACAGCTGATGGGGATAGCGATCCACCAGATCCTCAGGCAGCTGTACCTCCTGCAGCAGGGCGCGAGCGCGGGCCTGAGCCTCAGCGAGGGAGATGGTCTGACTGGCCCGGATCGTCTCCTGCAACTGATAGCCACAGCTAAACACGGGATTGAGAGCCGCAGAGGGCTCCTGAAAGATCATGGCCAGCTGATACCCGCGATAGCGACGCATCTCCAGGGAACTCAACCCTAACAGATCCACTGGCTGCGATCCTGTGGTCAACCAAGCCTGTCCACTCAACTGGGCCAGAGGGGGCAACAATCCCATCAGAGCCAGGGCGGTCATGGTCTTGCCCGAACCAGATTCCCCCACAATGCCCAGGGTTTGTCCAGGCTGCAAGCTGAGGCTCAGATCCTCAACGACGGGGACGTAGCGATCCTGCGCCGGTAACTCCACCCGCAAATGATGGACAGCGAGCAGAGGGGGAGCGGATCCGTGAGCTGAGTGAGCTGAGGTCATGGGGAGACAGATCGGGCGATTGGCATGAATTATAATCCACTCCCTCCACTGACCTGGGGATCACTGAGGGGCAGAGCGTAACAACACCTGCTTGAGTAGATCCAGACGGGTGCATTTCCAGTAGTCAATATGAGAGGCGATCAGCCCCTGATCATCGAGCCCGATCTCGGTCCATCCATCCACTCGCAGACGGGGATGCCAGGGTAGGGGCAAACTCCAGCTGAGGGTCCACTGGGTCAGGATCTGCTGATCGGTCTGCTGGATCTGGTGCAGATCCATGCGGATAGCTTGAAACCACTGCTCCATCCAGCCAATCATCTGCTGGTAGCGGTGCCGACCCCGGAACTCATTGATGGGGTCTCGAAAGTAAACCTGCTCGCTGTAAATGTCGTAGGTCTGCTCCGCTGGAAAGCGGATGTAATCCTCTCTGAGGGTCTCTATGATGCTCATGGGATCGCTTGGGGAGATCGGGGTCTGGCCTCACACTTTCTATTCTATTGCAGTCGCCACTCCGATTGAGACCCCTGCATCAGGCCCAGTCTGAGGTCAGACGATCGTGATGTCTTGGGAATGTGGCCACTGTAATCGTTCGGGTTGGGCCTCGTCTCACATTCCCCTACACTGTAAGTGCATTACCATTGGAATCCTATTTTCTCCCATGAAGGTTAGAGGCAACGAAAGACTGATAGAGATTCTCAGCCAAGCCAACAGCTTAGAGGAGCTGGATGTTAAGTCTCGTCTGCGCCTCCAGGAAGCATTAGTGGCATTTTTGCGGGATCAGGAGAAGTGGTCTCTGTTACCCCCTGGAGAGATGGAACAGCTGTTGAAACGACTGACCACCCAACCGATCCAGTTCAGCTCTTTTCGTGAAAGTCTGGAGATCTCTTATCAAAACCAGGAGGGGGAGAATATTATCAAGAAATTATCCCTAGACTTTGATACGGTTCGCAATAAAGGATTAGGTTCACTGCTGGAGCAGATCGTCAACCAACAGATCGCCGTCATCTTTCAAGAGAACTTCTGTCTAGGACTGATCGATCATCTGCAACGGCTAATCAGCATGGAGCTGGAGCTGAAGGAGCTGGATGAGCAGTCCCTGGAGGAAGATTATAAACAGGTTCAAGAAGGTCATACCCTCTCCTTTGGACATATCAATCTTGAGGATCGGCTCCCCTCCCTATCCCCTCAGGATATCTACTTTATTCGACGCGAGAATCTGGGCATTATGGTCCAGCTGATCCCCAAATTTGTCCGGTTGCCCCTCAATAAACTCTACTATTCGATCATTCATCGAGCTCCCCGCTTTCCGTCCCTAACCCTGCAGTTTTATTTGGGTCAGTATCTCTCCGCTCGCCTTCCCTCAGAGGCCAGTCAGTACACAGTCCTCAGTCAGCAACTGATCCAAACTTTTTTCACCAAGGCATTCTATGGGATCCATCGGCTGGGGGGTCTGACCGTTCAGGATCTGAATCAACCTGAGGCCAAACGCTTCGAGCGCTTCCAGTACATCACCATCAACGATGAAGATCCTACTCCTGTGATCCGGTTGGTATCAACGGGGGTGGAACGATTGGGACAGGTCAAACAGAAGTTAGAGCGATTACGACGGATCGAGGAGGATATTCGTAACCTGAAGAAGCGACAGTACGCCCTGTTGATGGAGAGAGATATTACGCTGGAATCAACCTTGGAGGACTTCTTCAATCACTATCGAGAACGAATTGAGATGGGAGAGGAAGAGACCGAACCGCTCCATTCCCTGAGTCTCAATTTATGGTTGCCCCAGTATATCTTTCCCCTCGCCCCCTGGGATCGAGAGAATCTAGAGGAACATTTACGAATGCTGATGACGGAGGAAACCCTATCCAGTTTCCCAAAGTATGAGCGAGAGCTGATCGAGTCCTGGGACTCATTGGCAGAGGAGGCAATTCAACTGGAGCGGACAGTTGCTTTTTTGGAACGCATCAACTATCCCAGCCTGGAGGCATTTCGGCAGGAGATCTTACTGAGGCTGGCTCAACAACAGAAGCTGATCATCGAGCAGAATATTCAGCTGATCCTGGATCGGATCGGTCAGCAGATCACTCGTATGTATCGCCTGGGGAGTTTGACTCCCGCCACACTGGTGAAACAGCGCTATAAAGACTTGCAGGTGCATGTGTTGCCCTATATCTACTATTTCGAGACCCTCGATCCGCAACAAAACTGTGTGTGGATTCGATCTCCCTACCCATTTGCCAAGCTGATCTATCTGATCCGGCTGCTGGAGAATCCCTCTTGCAGTTCCAGTATCGAGATCAAGGGAAATTCTGTGGATCTCTCCATCAGTTTGGAGTTGTTGAGGGAGCTATTGTCCATTGAGTACGAGCAATTGGAGTCCAGTGATGATGAGCCAGACACTCAAGCTCCGGATGAGGTGGAGGTGACACCGATCTGACTCTGATGATCCTTATATTCCCTCACTCTCGACGAGCCGGATCAACGATCAGGAATGCCCTCTAGCTCCGATCGACCCGAGATCCCTTCAATGGCTCCCAGCGCCGCCTTCGATCCCGCAAGGATATCCCGCTCCTACCCCCCCAGATACACCCGACCGAAGCGACCGAAGTGTAAAACCTCCAGGATATTGATCTGGGCCGCCTTCTCCGCCTCATTGGCGGCTAGAGGGGCATAGCCCGCAGGCTCCACCTCCAGAATGTAGAGGGTCTGATTGGCCAATAACAGCTGTCCCTTACGGTTGCGATTGATCAGCTGCGTCTGATGGGCATCGATGTTGCGAATGATCTGACTGGAGACCACCTGAGGCTTGAGCCGATCCGTCTCTACTACCCCGAGGGTGTTGAGGATGGCCTGACCGGCAGCTCGGGTATCCCCCTGATTACTGGCATGGATCTCCAGGAGACCATAGAGACGCTCCACCACCTGTACCCCCGGACGCACCCGCGTCGCCTTGAGGGCCACATCCGTGATCCGATTGATCTCGATCCCCGGTGAGACCTCCACCCAGAGTGAGGTGTCCCCTGGTAGGGGTAAGAAGCCAAAGGCTACCGTCCCCAGATAGGCGGCATATTGCGGCTGTAGGCGGTCCAGATAGATGTAGCTGCGTAGATCGATCCCCAAGCTCGGTCCCTCGTGATGGCTAGCTCAAACCATACCTTATCCCCGAGTCGAGTTCCGCAAGAGCCAGGGCTGCTGACCAGGCAACTCTAGAGCTCTAGACCGGATCACAGCTGTTCTACAGTCAAGCACTCATATAACTTAAGGTTAATTTCAGAGTTCAGGCTGGACAATTCTCGTCAGGTTCCCTAAAGTGTTCATGGAGATTCTGATGTCAAGGTCTCCTTAATCTGTGTTCCCCGATCTCAACAGGGCTCAATCCTCCTTAATAAGTAGATCCGCAAAAACGTTTATACAGACGACATATACTGTGTCAAAGCACTGTGTCAAAGCAATTTTGCCGATCTACTTACAGGCGATGATCGATGATCCAAGCTTTCGTTCTAGATTTGCGAAGGCTCTCCACTTCCACTTGTTTTTCCTGAACCCAAGATTTATCAATAGAGAGGGCATGATGAAGACGATTCCGTTTGGAGCGCTGACGTTCGCTGGTATGGTGGCTCTCGTAGGTTGCTCCTCTGCTCCTACAACGATCTCCCAGCAGCCCCTGGATGCTGAGGGTGTAGCGCTCACCTTTGAGGCCAGTAACGATCCCCAATTGCTTCCTGAACCGAGTCCCTTACCCTTTCAGGCCAGTCACCCGTTTGATTTCTTTGATCTGGAATCGACGATCACCGTACCGACCTTTTTCCAGTTTGGGGTGAATCGGTTTGTGGTGGATCCGGGTGAGGGATTAGATGGTGTGGTGGAGCTCTTCCTACCTTTACTGAGCAATCCTAATCTGGGGGGTCGATGTTCCGGAACTTTGATGCCCACGGGTCGCCATATCTTGACGGCAGCCCACTGTTTTAACAACACCGGAGTTGTTGGGGTCGGTAATCCCACGGTCTTCTTCGATCTGCCCTCGGGACGGGTGGCAATCGAGTCCGTTAAATTCGATCTACATCCTACCTGGACGGGGTTTGAGGTGATCGCTCCTGGGGATATCGCGGTGGTGAAGCTGGCTCAACAGGCTCCGGCGGCGGCGGAACGGTTTGACATCTACCGTGACTCCGATGAGGTGGGTCAGGTGATGACCAAGGTAGGGTATGGTCGCATCGGGATCGGGCGACAGGGGGCCTTTGACAATAACTTCGACAGCCGTAAGCTGGCGGGTGAAAATCGGGTCGATACCAGTTATGACATCTGTGTGGATGCGGCTTTGGGAACCAATGCGGGGGCCACTCAATTGGGTTATGACTTCGATAATCGTCGCTCCGGCAATGATGCCTATGATGTGCTCTGCGGGATCTCTGATGACCGGGGGCAAGGTGGTCAGGAGGTGGGGATCGCCCCTGGGGATTCAGGCGGTCCTCTGTTGATCGATGGCAAGGTGGCCGGTGTGGCCTCCCATGGATTCACCCTGATCGGACCTGGGACCCCTGATGTAGATAATCAGCTGAATTCCAGCTTTGGGGAGTTTATCGGGGATACGCGGGTGTCCTTCTATCAGGATTGGATCGATGCTCGGCTGGCGGAGTAGTTAAGCCATAGTAGAGATCGATCTCTACGTTCGAGCAGCAGGGGTCACCGCAGGGTTTATCCTGATGAGGATGTCATTGTTTGAGGACTAATCCTATGGCGAGTGAGATCTTCACTATCGCAGGCGTCGCGTTCGGGTTGACCCTGGTGGGTCTGGTGTTAGGCTACGGCATTCTCAAGGTGACCAACGCCGGGGAGTAATCTCGGAGTCCTTGAGGGACGCTAGATCCAACTACATCATCAGGTGGCTGCTTTAGATCGGGGTGCAGGATCGCTGCTGGGGCGGTTCTTCAGCCCGATCACTTGCGTATAGGCCCCTCTGGCCTGGGTGACTCCGATGGTGCGTTCCGCTTTCTCGATCATGGGTCGCCGTAGACTCACCACGATAAATTGGGCCTCCTGAGCCTGATGGGCCACCATGCGAGCCAGTTTCTCCACATTGGCCCCGTCCAGAAACATATCCACCTCATCAAAGGCGTAGAAGCTAGAGGGCCGATAGCGCTGCAGGGCAAAGATGAAGCTGAGGGCCGTCAAGGATTTCTCTCCCCCAGACATGGAGCTGAGGCGACGCACGGGCTTACCCTTGGGATGAGCCACCAACGTCAGTCCCCCCGCAAACGGATCCTCAGGATCCTCCAGCTGTAGATGACCATCTCCATCGGAGAGCTGCGCAAAGATCGATTGAAAATGCTGATCTACCGCTAGAAAAGCTTCCATAAAGGCTTGTCGCCGCAGGGTCGAGAAGTTCTCGATCCGGAGTAACAACTCGGTTCGTTCCTGGTTAAGGGTCTCCAGTTTCTGAGTCAATTCCTCCAGTCGCTGCTGTGAGGCTTCATACTCCGTGATCGCCAACATATTGACCGGCTCTAGGGCCTTGAGCTGATCCTCCGTTCGTTTGCGTCGCCGTTGCAGATCATCCAGGGTCAGATCGGGCTCCACCTCAGGTAAGGGATCGGGGAGTTGAGCATGGGCTTGTTGGAGCTGATCCTGCAGCTGAGCCAGTAGGGCCTCCTTCTCCTGTTGTTGGGTTTGAGCATTGTAGCGATCCCATTCCCAGCGTTGTTGTTGTTGCTGTTTGGATCGCACCTGAAACTCCTGTTGATCTCGCCGTGCCCGTAGATCACTCAAGCGACCCTCCACCTCCTGGATCTGGGCCTGCATCTGATCGATCTGGGTCTGGCGCTCCGTGATCTGGACTTGTTGGGCCTCGATCTGTTGAGTGAGAGTCTCCTGTCGCTGCTGCCACTCCTGGATCCGATCCTGTAGCTGTTGCTGTCGCACCTGACTGAGCTCCAGTTGAGATCTTAAAGCGTGTTGTTGTTGCTCCAGATCCCGGATCTGGGTTGTGGTCTGGGTTAGGATCTCCTCTTGATTTTGCACAGTGGTTTGAGCCTGTTGCCAGTGTTGGTTGACGGGGGAGTGCTCCAGTTGCCCTAGTTTGGTGTTCAGATCCTCCAGACGTTGGCGGAGAGGCGTGAGTTGGGCGCTGATCTGCTCCTGTCTTTGTTCCGCTTGCACCCGTTCCGTTTGGATCTGTTGTTGCTGTTGCAGAAGTTGATCCAGTCGAGATCGTTTGGTCTCTAGGGTGGATTGGTGTTGATCTCGTCGTTGTTGGGCCTGGTGGGCGGCTTGGCGGGCTTGGGTGATCTCTTGACTGAGGGCTTTCTCACGAGCTTGAGCGTCTCTGAGACGGGGATTGAGGGCGGCCAGCAGATCATCGATGTCCTGAAGGCGTTGGTTGAGATCATCCACCTCGGCGGAGTCACTGGCACTGAATCGTAGGCTAGAGGCGTTGGGCTTACTGCCTCCCGTCATGGCCCCTGAGGCTTCCAGCAGCTCCCCATCTAAGGTGACCATGCGGTGACGTCCCAAGTGAGCACGGGCTTGTTCTAAAGTCTGAAACACTAGAGTCTGACCCAGGACGAAGCCAAACACATCCCGATACCGATCTTCAAACTCCACCAAGCGAATAGCATAATCGATCACTCCAGGCAACTGGATCGGCCCTGGTGGTCGGATCGGTCGTAGTTTACTGAGGGGTAATAAGGTCGCTCGACCCGCCTTCTCTCGTTTCAAAAGCTGGATCGCCTTAGCCGCCACCTCATCCTCCTCCACCACCACATAGTTCAAGCGACTCCCCGCCGCGATCTCCAAAGCCAACTGATAGCGAGGTTCCACCTGACCCAATTGGGCCACCAAACCACAGATCCCGTCCAACTTAGAGGAGAGGATCACCTGAGTGGCTCGGGATCCTTGCGTATCCTGTAGCACCTGACGGCGGGTCTCCAGTTTGTCCAGCTGTCGTTGTTTAGTGTGACGCTCATTCTGTAGCCGTTGGGAGGTGGCCTGATCCACTTCGATCGCCTGCTGTAGCTCCGCCAGTTCCAGAGCCTGCGCTTGCACCCGTTGCTCCGCCTCCTGAGCTTGAGTCTCTAAAGATCCGTCTGGATCCTCTAACTCGCTCACCTCGGTGCGTAACTGAGCGATCTCTTGAGTGAGGCCATCCTCCTGCCGATCCATCTGGGCTAACCGTTCCCCCAAGCGGATCTGTTCCTGTTCTAGAGGTCCATGCTCTTGACGAGTCTCCTCCAATTGCCGGGAGAGATAACGTTGTTGCTTGATCCAGGCATCAGAAGATTGGGCGAGGGCCTGCACCTGTTCCCGACTACGGGAGAGGGCGGCCTGCTGTTGTTGGTGTTGGTGTTGTAGATCCTGATGGTGTTGATCCAAACTCGTTTGCTGATCCTGGATCTGCTGCCGCTCCTGTTGCAGTTGCTCCCCCTGCTGGCTAGCCTGGGTGATGTTCTCTCCACAGGTGTCTCGTTCCTGAGTCCAGCTATCGATCTGTTGGCGCTGTTGATCCTGCTGGGCCTGCCAGGTGGCGATCTGGCTCTGCATCTGTAGGTAATCGTCCTCTCCCAGGGCATGGATCTGGGTCTGTAACTCCGTCAGCGCCTGCTCTTCTGCCGCCAGTTGGGTGGCCAACTCCTTTAACTTCTGATCACTTTCCTCCTGCTGTTTTTTATGCTCCGCGATCCCTTGACGAGCCTCTTTAGCCTGTTGATCCAGATGACGCCAGGTCAACACCTGTTGCACGATCTCCAGATGATTTAGCTGCTCTCGCAGAGCCTGATACCGTTGAGCCTTCTGACTCTCCTGCAGCAGTCGCTCACTCTGAGCCTTCAACTCCTCTTCAATCAATCGAAACCGCTCGATCTGTTCCTGCACATCATCCAGCTTGGTCTTGGCTTGAGCGATCTTGCGATCAAAGTTAGCCACCCCCGCCAACTCATCGATGATCTGCCGCCGCTCCTTACCATTCATTGAGATGATCCGGGTGACATCCCCCTGCAGCACCACATTGTAGCCATTGGGATAAACATGCATGGCCTCCAGTTGCTCATGCAGTTCCGTCAGGGTACAGGGCAGATCGTTGATATAAAAGGTACTGGTATAGGTGGGCTCCGTCTTGGATTGATTCACCCGTAGCCGCCGAGACACCTTCCATTCCTGAGATTGAGCCGGATCGGAGCTGAGCTCAAAGGTGACGGCTACCGAGGTCTCCACTCGCTTACGATTGTTATCGAGACTTCCGGAATGAACGAGATCCAATAGCTTATCCGCCCGCATCCCCTTGGAGGAGGACAAACCGAGGCAGAACAGGAGCGCATCCAGGATATTAGATTTACCCGATCCGTTAGGACCTGAGACCACCGTGAATCCAGGCAGTAATGGGACCGCAGTGGCACTGCCGAAGGACTTAAATCGAGTTAACTCGACCTGTTTAATATACATTTAGTGTGCCACCACCCAGTTGCCAGCTTAAGGTTAGCATGGGTGAAAAGTCGAGCACCGCTATTATCATCATTATGGCTGCACCACCCACCTGGGATCTGGGTCGATTTCTCAACACCCTCACCTTCTTTGATCTCCTGCCATTCTCAGATACCGTAAGACAGGTAGGACGTTGGATCCAGGGGATTCCCCAGGAGGAGATGGTGGCGACACAGATCAACTCACACCCTTGGAGCGAGCCGCAATGGATCCTACTGGCCGGTCTACCTGCTGTTCTCCAAGAGCCCTTGATCTCAGCCTTGCAGGGACAGGATCGACCGGTTCGAGTCGTAACCTCTGAGGATATCGGTCTTTCCTCAGCTTCGGTGACCCGACAAGAGGCTGGATCGGGAGCCCCGATCCCCCAGATCCTCTCTGGTGCCCGAGCCCTGATCTTGGGTCCTGAACTGGAACTCAGCCGACTCCAGGAGCTGATCCAGGCTTGGCGACTGCTGCCCCCCCGAGTGATCTTCGACTTTAGCCATCCCACTCCCGAGCTGCGACAGCTGTGGGGCGCGTTGGATGATGTGGTCATGGGTGGGGTGAGCCAGAGTGGTTTGCAGGTGATCGAGGGCATGGCCCTATTTGCTGGTAACGTCTCCACCGCCAACTCAGGGGGCTTCGCCTCGATCCGCACCCGTAACTTCGAGCACCCCCTGGATCTGAAAGGATATGAAGGATTGGAGCTGCGCGTTCGAGGGGATGGCAAGCGCTATAAGTTATTCCTACGCACCGAGACCAATTGGGATAGCGTGGCCTACGGGATCCCCTTCGATACGGAGGCCAGCCAATGGATCACTGTACAACTACCCTTTGCTGAGATGATCCCGGTGTTTCGGACCCGCCGGGTGGAGGATGCGGCACCTTTAGATCTCGGTCGGATCTGTTCGGTGCAGCTGATGTTGAGCAAGTTTGAATTTGAGAAACAACTCAATCCCCATTTCTCCCCCGGTCCTTTCGCCTTGCAGTTGGCCACCCTAGGGGCTTACGGTGGTCCCTCACCTCAGCCAGGGATCCTGTTGATCGATACAGCGAATTCCGATCAGAAATTAGCGACCTTGACTAAGGATCTGAGTTCGGACTCCATTCCCCATCGACTACTTAAACTACAGGAGACGGGATCCACAGAGAATGAACGATTACCAATAGAGGTGGTTGAGGAGTGTGTGCGGCTCCTGTGCAGATCTGAGTTGTGAGTCTTGCTACAGCTCCTGGTGGATCGGATCACCCATAGCGATCTCCTGAGGTATCGGCTCAGGAACGGGTGCGATCGCTTTGATCTCCTCCACGGCATACCCATTGGCGAGCAGGGTAGACTCTGCCACCAGATACTCCCGCACTGGCTCCCCCCCGATCACATGCTCCTGTAGGATCCGCTCGATCACCTCTGGATGAGCGGATCGATACCAGTAGCCCCCTGGATAGATCAGCAACACAGGACCAGGGATATTGAGATCACAGCCCCGCAGACAGTTGGCCTTGGTACGGTAGACCCGATTGTCCCCTTGCTCTAGATCCAGGCTCTTCAGCCGTTGTTTGAGATAATCCCAGGCGGCCAAGCTGATGGCCTTGTCACAGCATTTGGGTTTGGTCTGATCGGCACAGAGCAGCAGATGCCAACGGTAGGGGACGATCGATGGGGAGGTAGAGTGATCAGTCATTGCAACAGTCCATGGAGATCTTGATCATCAGTTTAGAGTCAGGTCCGCTCCGGCTCAGTTGTTAGGGTCACCACCGCTTCAACCCTCGCCATCCTCCCCTCTGGATCCACACTGGTGATCGCCCAACGTAACAGCTGATGTTCACCGATCTGGTGATGAATGGCCCTCTGCAGAGACTGCTCCAGCAGCCGAGCTCGTAGAGGCTGGGGCAAAGGGATCGAGACCGTGATCAGCTGTAGGGTGAAGTCCGGTCTATGACTGGGGTTGGCCGAACTGGAGATCATACACCTCATCCTCCTTACTGGATTCCACCTCCAGATCAGAGCGCGGTTGAGCCACACAGAGCAAGGCATACCCCTGTTGTTGGAGCTCGGGCGCGATCCCCATCGCCTCCGACTGATCCACCTGCCCTCGACTCAAGCGACCCGCACAGGTGGTACACACCCCCGCCTGACAGGAAAAGGGCAGATCGATCCCTTGGGCCAGAGCCGCCTCTAAGACCGTTTGCTCAGCGGAGACTTCGATCTGGTAAGTCTGTCCCTGATGATGGAGGGTTACCTGATAGCCTGACATAGGTTCCTTCGGC
This sequence comes from uncultured bacterium, assembly GCA_964429885.1. GTDB lineage: Bacteria > Cyanobacteriota > Cyanobacteriia > Thermostichales > Thermostichaceae > CAYSEO01. The sequence goes on along the minus strand of CAYSEO010000005.1, from coordinate 20,525 downwards.
GATCCTGATAAAGAGAAGTAACGCCCTATCCTTGTATCTCAAAAGGCCCCCTACTGTAAATCCGGTCGATCGATCCCTTACTCTTCGGGATCGGATGGGGCCACCTTGGGCAGATCCTGCGCCTCAAACACTTGAATCCGATGATTGCTGGTATCCGCTACGAGGACTCGCCCATCAGGCATCACCGTGATACTGGAGGGGGAGGAGAACTGACCCGACTCAAATCCCACGCCCCCAAAGTAGAACAAGGGACGCTCGTTGCGATCAAACACATGAATGCGGTTATTCCCCGTCTCCACGATCCAGATCCGACCCTCCCCGTCCACCGTGATCCCGTTTGGGGAGGACAATTGCCCCAGATCTCGACCCAGTTCCCCAAAGGAGCGCAGAAACTCCCCCTCCGGAGTGAACACCTGGACGGAGTTCTTGCTGCTATCGGTCACCAACACCTCCCCCAGTGGGTTGAAGGCAACAGACCCCAGCTGAATGAATCGACCCTCGCCGAACCCCCTGCTCCCCAGGGAGTACAGATAGGATCCTTCTGAGTCAAACACCTGTACCCGAGCATTGCCCGTATCCATGATCCAGATCTGATTCTCCGCATCGACCGTCACGCCCCCAGGCTGGATCAGCTGGCCCTCGTCAAAGCCAGGGGAGCCGATCTTGAATAGAAACTCCCCCGCTGGATCAAAGACTTGAATGCGGTTGTTGGTGGTATCGGCAACTAAGATCCGACCGTCTTGATCGGTGGAAAGCCCTGAGGGGGAACGGAAGTTGCCCTCTTGGGTTCCACGGATGCCGAGATGGGCGATGAACTCTCCTGCTTGACCCAGGATCTGAACCCGATTGTTGCCCGTGTCTGCCACCAGGGTCCGGCCCAGGCTATCCACGGTGACATCACCTGGTTGTTGAAAGCGGCCTCCTGTCCAGCCCCGTCCCCCAAAACTAAACTGAAACCGGATCAGTTCCCGCTCCTCCAAGGTCCCTTCAGGGGTCTCCACTGCCACCTCGATCTGGGGTGATCCTGAGGAATCCAAAGTTTGCCTCTCGATGGCCGGCTGACACCCCATCAATCCCCAGCAGAGTAGAAACAGGGTGGGCACCAGTCCCCAAGCTCGCTGACCCTCCTCTCGATTGGGAGCAGACTGGGGTTTGGGAGGGGAAGGAAAGAATAAGTACTTGATCCAGATCACTGCGATGGCCTCTCGCCTAACCTCCTCTCAACTAGCCATCCCTCCTGTGAAAGCCCCGTGAAGATCCTGCAGCCAGAGGATCTCGATAGATATCTAGAATACGACGTTGGCAGACTCCAGAGGCAGCTTGGTGTAATGGGACAGATCCACCAGGTCCCCGATCAAAACCTGTCCCTGCTCCTCCAACCAGGCATGGGCCGAGACCTCTCCCTCCTCCCCGATCTTCACCCCAATACAGAGCTGATTGTCATAGTGATAGCGGTTGAGCAAGATCCGAGCGGCCAGGGCTTGGGTTAAACAGGTTGCTTTCGGGATCCGACGCCCCACCCCGGTTACTGCCCAAATGATCTGAGCCACCGTAGGGCGAGTATCTACCGATCCGGTGTTCTGAGCAGAGTTGAGCCTCTCCAGGGCTCGTCGAAACAGGGCAAAGGGGACAAGGTAGAGAGCGATGCGCAGGGTTACAACCCAGAACAGAGCTTGTACCAGGATCGACCGCTCCACCCCTTGCATCCGCCAGAGCCGTCGGGCTTTAGATCCACATCCAAAGATACGCCGCTTAGCTGACTTCCACATGAATCAATCCTTGCTCAAGAAGCTGTTGCAGGAGTTCGAGAAGATCCTGCTCACATTGCTGGGGGTCAACGTCATACTCATCCAATAGAATATCCCGGATCGCCTCTGGGGTCTGGTGTTCCTTGAGGAGATCCCAGATCCGAGCTCCCACCTCGTTGAGGCCAAAGTACTTGCCCGACTTCAAATGCAGGATCACTGCCTCACCGGCCAAGTCACAGGAGACCTGATCCTTACTCACGGAGAAGGTGCTAGAGAGGGAAACGGTAGACATAGGTTCAGACTGACTCCCAACTGCAGGCCATGAACGCCCCGTACATTATCATGACCCGTACATTATCATGAATTATACATTCTGTTAAGAAAATAGAACCCATTGATACCCAGGCCATGGGCTATGTCCTGTGACTAAGTCTGATCCCTAAACCAAGGGGATACTGCTCTGCATCTGTCTTCAGTTCGATGGAATAACTCTTCTCAATGAGGGTCGCGAGACACTTAAACAGGGGTTTCGAAGCTACAAGATCTGATTCCTTGCCCGCGCTTAGGCTCCTCACATAGATCCATCTGTGATACGGTCAGGGGCTTGTTCGACAAGGTCATCTTACCCTGGGCAGGGAGTAGGCTGAGTCTTTATACAGATCGAGCTGTGATCGAGTTAACTTATGTTACAGTAGACATGTTTTTGTGGGTCGATGAGTCGTTTTGCGTACTGTTGGCAACCAATATTTACAACCTGGGGTGTTCCGTTTTCCGCTGTGGTGATAGGCTAATAGGTGACGATCAGGATCTCAAGAAGGAGTTCAATATGAAAACAACAGCCAAGCAGAGCTACACCAAACCTGTTCTGCGGGAAATCGGCCCGGTTGGCACCTCTACGCAGATGATGGAGATGGGCGATGTAACTGATGTTCCCTTGGGGTCACCCGCTGGCAATGTCTTATCCTAAGTCCCGTGCTCGGCACAGTTCGATCGCTGTAAGAGTCAACCTAGCTGGAGCTGCTCCAACCTGTCATGGATGCTGCAGTCTGGCTGGGTTTAACTATATTGCAGTCGCCAGATTGACTAGGACATGGCGATACACTGAACCCTGGTCAGGATTCTGACTTTGGCATCTTGATCTGAGTGGTGACTGCACTATCTGCGTGGCCGGTATGAGACCTCTACAACCGACCTAGCCATTGGGTCAGCAGGGTAATGATCCAGAGAATTGAGCTGTCTGCGGCCATACGGTTGTTTGTGAACTGGTTTCGTTTCATGAATGTTAGGCACCGACCAAAGGTTGCCCTCACAGCACCCAAATCGACATAGGGATCGAGTAATTCTGCCTGGGCCTCGATGATATTTTCAATGTATTTATGCTCAAACCCCATAAAGTTACGGTTGAAGCAGGGAATCAAATTGGCCTTATCCTTTCTCCACTGAATGGCGGGGGGCAAGATCTGGTCCATGGCCCGACGTAGGATGATACGGCTCCAGCCCTGTTCCAGTTTTTGGGAGGTGGGTAGAGATAGACAAAACTCCACCAGGCGCCGATCAAAGAAGGGATGACGGGGCTCGATGCCTAACTTCCCCGCCAGTCGATCTTGTGATGTCAGGACGGCTGGGATGATTCCAGAGGACAGATTGAGGTAGTGTTCTCCCTTAACTCCCGGATATTGGGCGCGATAGGCTGCTAGCTGTCGGAGGCGCTCCTGGATTTGCACTCGCTCTGCGAGATCAGCATTGAGGATCACTGGATAATCTTGTCGCTGGAACCGCGGCCAGAGTTGTCGTAGTGGTCCCCGCACACAGGTAGGACGGATCTGGTAGGCCCAGAGGTAGTCCCAAACCAGTCCCCACGGCAGACCCTGGTAAAGATGAGCCACTTGACGATGTTGGATCAAGTCTAGCCATCGTCCTGCTTGGGCCAGTTCTTTGAGATGACTCAGTCCATGGGAGACAACGATATCCCCGTCGATGCCATCTAAGACAACTCGGACTCCCTGTTGAGTGGCAAGATGATAAGAATGTCGTAGCAGGTAGAGGTTATTACCCTCAATCCACTCATCTGGGTGATAGAGGATCTGGCCCTGTTCTCGCAAAGGATTTAACCGATCACCCGCAAAGAGATGAGGAACGAATCCGGGCTGAGAATTCAACAGCTCCAAAAAGGGTCGCTCATCTAAAAGCCGCTGTTCTTCTCTCGAGAGATTAGGGAAGATCGCAGAAAACGTATGAAGAGGTTCTGAGGATGAACTTTGCAGGAGATCCCGTGCCACACAGGCAACGGAGGAGGAGTCTAGTCCTCCACTCACAATAACCCCGGTGGGGAAGGCGCTCCTTAATCGACATCGAACAGCCTCGATAAACAGATCTCGAAAGGCTTCTCCATAAGCTGCGTTCGATTCCAGATGGGTCTCTCGCGCTATATCCAATTGCCAATACTGCTGACGCTGATTCTGCTCTGGAGTTACCCAGAGTAAATGACCTGGAGGCAAAGAGTATACATCTTGATAGAGAGTTGGAGAGTACTCGTCAAAGATTGATCTCAGTATGCCCTTCCGCTGCACTAGGTAACCCGCGATCCGAGCATCATTCAATCGCCTAGAGATCTGCTGTAAGCTCAGTAGGGCGACGATCTCAGATCCTAGAGCCAGCAGCTGATCTGAATAATGGTAGTAAAGGGGCTTTACCCCTAACGGATCCCGAACAGCCAAGATACCATGGTCACGGGGATCCCAGATAATAAAAGCAAAGTCCCCTAACAGTCGAGTCGGACAGTCCTTGCCCCACCGCAGATAAGATTCTAAAATCAGCTGGCTGTCTGAGATCTCAAGAGCAGGCCGATCCCGCCAGCCCACCTGTTGGATCAACTCCTCTCGGTTATCGATGCGAGCATCCGCAGTGATCACACAAGCTGATTGAGGATCCGTCCAGGGCAGCTGCTCCTGTAGGGATTCCGGAGTGGTCCACAACATGGCATGTCCTAGACCCACCGAGTCCTGGATCCAGGTATGCAAGCCATCCGGCCCCCGATAGGCGATGGCCTCCAGCATGGCGTTAAATGCTTGGGGATCAAGACTTTGGTGATCCCGATGGAAACAGGCAACTACACCACTCACAATCGTCTCATCCCTGGCGTCAATCAATCGGTTGGGCTACAGAGGTCGCTAAAACGACCGCTCCTCCTCGGGACGCTGCCGATCCCGGCCATTACTGCGGCGCCCCTCCCCTGGAGAACGATCCTCAGAGGACCAGAGATCCAGTTGACTGGTCTCGATCAGATCCGTTGCCGCAGAAGCCAGATCGATCCGTTCTGGGATGGGCTGATTGACCTGTAGTCCCCGTAGGACCGCCTGGAGGCGCAGGTTTTCCAGACTGACCCGTGTCTCCCGTAACTTGTGCCACACCGATCGGGACATCAACAGGGTCCGCTCCATATCCTCAGCTCCCACCTTGAGCAGAAACTCCTCTCGTTCCGGTTGATAGTCGGTGGAGGCGATGGAGAGGGATTGGGGGGGATAGGTTTGGGTGAGGCGAGCCATCTGGGCCATTAAACCTGGATAGAGCTCGGTGTAGGCGGGATGAACGGTGAGACGGGCCACATGGGGCTGTTGTCCTGTGCGGGAGAGCTTGAGATTAAAGTATCCGATCGCTTTATTGCGCTCCGGTTCATAGACATAACATTGCACCCGCTCGGTGTCGCTGATGGTCTGACGGGTCCGATCGATGGCCCAATCGAAGGGGCTGGTCCAGAAATCCCGTTGATCCAGGTCGTACACCTGTCGCACCAGGGGAGGCATCTGATCGGTTTCCAAGTAATACAGCAGTTGAGCGTCTCGATTGCTGACGGGGTAGAGGTTAGGGAGCTTGGGATCCTGCTCTGCCAGCTGGGCTAGGGTGTCCGCAGCCAGGGACCAGTAGGTGAGCTCTGCTAGCCGTTGAAAGCCATTTTTGGTATAGACCGCGATGGCACCGCTGTTGTGGATGTTCACCTCCAGAACCCACATTCGGGCCTCTCGAAACTGAGCCATACAGTGTCGCAACAGCTTCGATCCAATGCCTTGCCGCTGAGCCTTAGGGGAGACCGCCAGATGATCAACTCGCCAGGTGCTGCGGTAGTGGTTGAAGGGGGAGACCTGGATCATGCCCAGGATCTGATCTTCCTGTTCCGCCACATGGACGGTGAATAGATGTTGGAAGCGATTGGGAAACAGGCTCAGGAGCTTGAGGGGACCATACCATTTGCGCAGCCGCCGCACCTGATAGGCGAAGTCCACAGAGCGTTGACCATATTCCTCGGTGAAAGCCTCCACCAGCAGGGATTCGACGGCATCAAGATCCTTAAGTTGCGCTGCACGCAGTTGGATCTCGGACTCTGGGAAAGGTTGGGGATTGGAACTCATAGCTTGGGAGGCTCACTACTTAAGAGGATAACCTAGGCATTGCCGTTGGGTCGGATCAACACGATCGGGGTTTGCTCGGCGGAGTTGCCCGCTGGGTTCTTGCGCAGGGCCTCCTCGACGATGGCGGGCTTCACTCCTGGGGTGGCGGCCAGGATCTTGACCTCCCCCAGATCGTTAGCGTCCACGATGGCGATCTCCAGCTGCACCTGAGCCTGAAGCTGATCCACCAGGGGTTGGGGATCCCGAGGTCCCAGTACGATGAACTGATCGTAGGGGGGCAGGCTGCCGGTGACATCATCGATCAGGGCCGCCTGTTCTCCCGCCAGAGCGTAGAAGGTGCCTGAGATCCCAGCCAGTTTGGTGGCTGAACCGATCACTAAGGCCCCCAGGACCCGCCAGACTCCCACATTGTCGATCAACACCTGCATGCCATAGGCGCTGGAGAGGCTGGTCTTGGAGGGAAACAGGTAACAGATGCGGCGGGCGATCCAGCCTGGCTGCACGGTGGTGGGATGCCGGAAGTGGCCCTCCACAATGGCGGCAGCGGTCTCCGAGATGGCGACGATGTCCCCAGATTGGGCCAGGGGACTGACATAACGCTGGATCACCTGATCCCATTGGTCTAAGGGATGCAGCAGATGGGTGCGAATAGGTAGGAGGCGAGCGGATCCACGGTCTTGCCAATTCACCTCTGTCTTTTCTGAGGCGGGGGAAACTTCCTTGAGAGGCACGATCAGGTGAGCGGTCTTAGGGGTGCGTAGCTGCCGACCGTACTGAATATAGTCCAGCTCCACCCAACAGGATTCCAGATGATCCAGTCCTAGGCCAGAGATCTCCACCTCCAGCTCCAAATGGGTTTGGCTTTGGGGGGAGATGATGTAAGCCTGCCAATAGTTATCAAAACGAGGGGGCAGATCCTCATGCTTGGAACGCAGACGCACCAGGGTATGGAGCTCCTCGGTCCAGTTTTGGCTGAGCACATGGAGTCGCGGGTTGACCTGGGCCAGGGTGACCTCTAGGGCCGGATTGAGATTACGGGCGACGAAGGTGGCCTGCAACAGCACCCGATCCCCATTGCGATCCACCGTCCAGGTCTCTGCCTCCACCCAAAGCTGATCCGCAGGTCGCGAGCGAAACCACAGGCTCAGACTGGCCAGGATCAAACCGATGCCTCCGATCAGACCCCAACTGGCGGTTCCTCCCGTTTCCGGCTGCAGCAACCCAGATCCCGCCCCCCAGGCGAAGCTGCCGATCCCGAGCCATGCCAGCGCCAGCACACCCCGATTGCTCCCTGTGCTGGTTTGTCCCGTCGCCATGCGTCTTTCTCCTCACGAAGCTTAAACCCGCGTTAATTCTCACCGATCTGGGAGGGATTTCCCCTAAGCTAAAGCGTGATCATACGCCATCCAGAGCCCCTCAGCTTAGCCAGAGTGGAGATCCGTACGGTGGATCTAGGATCTGCAGACCGACACCGGCTGTTGGGGGATCCATCGTGATGGAGAGATTGCGCTCATCGTTCATTTCAGGTTTCGGCCCAAAGGAGATCATCATGGCTCGCAAACAGCAATTCAAAAGCTTCTCGGACATGATCGAGAATTCTGAGACCCCCCTGCTGGTGGATTTCTACGCCTCCTGGTGTGGCCCCTGTCGGTTGATGGCGGATGTGCTGAACCAGGTGAAGAGTCAGATCGGGGATGAGGTCTCCATCGTCAAGATTGACACGGAGAAGTATCCCAAGATCGCCACCCAATGGCAGGTGCATGCCCTCCCTACCCTGATCTTGTTCAAGGATGGCCAACCCATTGACCGGATCGAGGGAGTGTTGCGGCCCCATGATCTGTTGCAGCGTCTACAGATGCAGGTGGCGGCTTAGATCTCGTATAGGATCCACCCAGAGCTGAGGTGAGTCACCCCCATGTGGATCCTGATCGTGGATGATGAGGCGGAGTTGGTGGATCCCCTGGGCCAGCTATTGTGTCGTGAGGGCTATCAGGTGGATGTGGCCTATGACGGCGATGGGGCGATGGCTTACCTCCAGAGGTCTGCCCCACAGGGCTACGATCTGGTGATCCTGGATTGGATGTTGCCGGGTCGATCGGGATTGGAGATCTGTCAGAGTTTACGAGCGCAAGGGGACCCGACCCCCGTTCTGTTTCTGACCGCCCGCGATACGGTGGATGATCGGGTGGAGGGGCTGGATGCAGGGGCAGATGATTACCTGGTGAAGCCGTTTGAATTGCGGGAGTTGTTGGCTCGGATCCGAGCCCGGTTGCGGCGACCTGGGGAGAGTTCCCCCGAGCTCTCAGATCCAGAGATAAAGACAGAACGGTTGCAGGTGGGGGATCTGGAACTGGATCCGGAGAATCAAATGGCCTACCTGCAGGGACAACAGATCACGCTCTCCGAGAAGGAGTGTCAATTGCTGAGACTGTTTATGACCTATCCTGATCAGCTCCTGAGTCATGAACAGATCCATACAACCCTATGGCCAGGGGCTGACCGACCTAGCAGTAATGTTCTGGCCGCACAGATCCGGTTGTTACGTCGTAAGCTTGAGTCTCCCAGCTCGGGGTCAGGTCCGGGCTCTACCTCCCCGAGCATTCAAACCGTGTATGGCAAGGGCTACCGCTTCAAGTTGCCGTGAGCTTTTTTACCTCTCCCCATGGTGATCATCAGGATCGCAGCTGCACCCCCGGCTAGTCCCAGACTGTTGCGAAAGGCCCGGATTGTAGCCTCCTGTTGAAACAAGATCTCATGATAATTGTTCAACGTTACTGTATCTAACCGTAGTTTCACTCCGTAGGCGGGTACGAGAGAGGTAGCACAGAGAGCGATCGAGGGGATGAAAAAGATCAATACCATCAAGATCCACAACCCGATCTCTACCCAGATCCGGGCCGATCCCAATCGCCAAACCACTCGCTGATCCGTGGTTCGACTTGCGGTGAAGGAACACCCCTGTAGTAGCCACCGTTGGATCCCGATCCCCGTACAGGCAAGCAGTCCCACCCCACAGGAGCGAGCTGCCTCGATCCGCTCCACCGGCATCGATCGCAATCCCGCCTGTAAACTGGCAAACACCAGCGGCCCATGTTGGATCCCCAGCAACAGAATGATCCCCTCTTGGGAATAGAGCGGATGGGAAGAAATCAAGGGGGGAGCGATCCCCAACGTCCGAAGGGGATCAACCCCAGACCGATCACCATCGCCCCTAGGCCGCCTCCGGGTTATTGGCGGTACTCAAGATCGCCACAGGCTCAGTCACCGCGCTCACCCCCCATTGCCCCCTTGCGGCTGAAGGTCGTTCTCCGCCAGCTGCTCGTAATACCCCCACCCCAGATCTGGCTTATTCACCAGCGTCGCTAGATGGATCATGGCTGCCCCCGAGATCATCGGACTGGGCATGGCCACCTGTCCCTCTAGTTCCGGATCCGTCAGATCGGTCCAGGAGGATAACTCCATGCCCTTAAGACCCTCAACTCCAGGACTGATTCTGATCTAAACCCGTAGGAATCCGGTGGCAGGTTTGATCAGAACCCAATAGAATGTATCCAAACTTTTGATCTGGCTTGGTCAACGCGGTAAGGACAGCTGTCGATGCAGCCTGAGACTCCCCCTCCGACCCACAAGCAAGCTCTCACGCGCAGCTACCATCTGCTGGAAAGTTTTGCCGCCGGACAGAAAGAATTTGCCGAGTTAGATCTACGCCGGGCTCAGCTGAAGTCCGCCGATCTGCTAGGGATCTCCCTGATCCGGGGGAATCTACAGGAAGCCGATCTAGAGGGGGCGATCCTCAGCCAGGGGATCCTCAAAGGAGCCAACCTCGAACAGGTGCGTCTGCCCTCTGCCTATTTAATTCAAGCGGATCTGACCCGTGTCAATCTGGTACGTAGCGATCTGCGAGGAGCAAGATTTAATCAGGCCACTCTATTTCAGGCCTCTCTGGTGGAGGCGATCGCCATTCAAGCTCGCTTTGTGCGGGCTGATCTCAGGGAAGCAGATCTAAGTCAGATCGATCTGGAGGAGGCGGATCTATATGGGACCAACCTCTCCGGAGCCAATCTCAAAGGGGCTCAACTGAAGGGAGCGGATCTCACCTCAGCGATCCTGTCGGGGGCGGATCTGAGTCGGGCTCAGTTGAAGGGGGCTCAATTCAAGAAGGCCAATTTGCAAGGGGCGACCTTGGTTAAAGCAGAGTTGATCAGCTGTGATCTCTCCAAGTCGGATCTGTCCGGGGCAGATCTATCGGGGGCCAATCTCAGTCAGGTGGTCCTCGATCAGACGATCTTTACCCAAGCCCTTTACGATAAATCGACCTTGTTCATCTCAGGGTTCGATCCTGACAAACATCAGATGCAGAAGAAGACATCCCTGACGGTCTCCTCAGGACGACTGGTGGGGCTATCCCAGCATCGGGAGCAAGATCCTGCCATCTGCCTGGAACAGTTGAAATCCACCCATGCCTGTCCCTATGGCAACCTCAAGCAAACCGATCTGGCCTTTGCCAAGCTGCCCCAAGCGGATCTAAGCTACGCGGATCTGAGTCAGGCGGATCTGCGGTTTGCGGATCTGAGCTCTGCGAATCTGATCAAGGCCAACCTGAGTGGAGCGAAATTACGGGGCTGTAAACTCGGAGGGGCCAAGCTGCACCGGGCGGATCTACGGCAGGCGGATCTAGGGGAAGCCTTGTTGGTGGGATCCACCTATGACGAAGGCACCCGTTTTCCTGAGGAATTCAATCCGATCGCAGCGGGCATGTTGAAGCTCCCCCTAACCTAGACCCCTGTGGACTGTAGCAGTCCGGATCAGGTCCCAGCCCCTGGCTCGCCTATGAACCTTACTTACAATCGAGATGACCTATGATGTGATGTGGATCCAGCACCCTGAGGTAAAGCGATGGCTTATCTAATTCATGAAGAGACTTGGTTGCAGCGTAACTCCCGCACGATCCTGTCGGTACTCTCCGGTTTAGGCGTGTTGCTGACCACCTATCTGACCCTCAACAAGCTGCTCGATCAACCAGCAGCCTTCTGTGCGGGGGGGGGCGGCTGTGATCTGGTGCTGGATAGTCGGTGGTCTGTGTTTCTGGGCATTCCCACGGCAGCCTGGGGGTTGCTGGGATTCTTGACGGTGTTTCTCCTGGCGATCCTACCGGATACTCTGGCGATCTTGAAGAAGTGGCGCTGGCCGGGGTTGTTTGCTCTCTCCTGTAGCATGGTGGCCTTTGAGTTCTACATGGGCTATCTGATGGCGGTGGAGTTACAGCAGGCTTGTCTATATTGCATCACCGCGATCCTGTTGGTCATCGGGATCGCAGGGGTGACCTTCCTGGGACATCGTTGGCAGGACTGGGGCATGTTGGGCTTTAGCGGGATCTTGATCGCCGCCTTCACCCTAGTGGCCACTGTGGGGGTCTATGCCAATCAGGTGCCTCCCTCTAGTCGGTTCGCGGTGGGTCTGGCGGAGCATCTGCAAGAGATCGATGGCACCATGTACGGAGCTTCTTGGTGTCCCCATTGCCAGGAGCAGAAGGATCTGTTCGGACCCGTCTTTTATGATGCGGTGCCCTATGTGGAGTGTTCTCCCAATGGACGAGGCACTCCCCCAGCTCAGGCCTGTGTGGAGGTCGGGATCCAGAGCTATCCCACCTGGATCATTAATGGTGAGCGCCTGCGAGGCCGCCAGAGCCTAGAGCGACTCGCGGAGATCTCGGGCTACGAGGGAGACAGCTAGTTCCTGTCATTTGATCACTCACGGTGTAGCTATTGTGGGGAATCGGAGCTAATCCCTTCATCTTTGTTGATACACCTCCTTTAGATACTCGCCTAGTTCTCCGAAGTTTTTCAAGATCGAGAGATCTACCACTTATTCCAGGCTCGGCTGGATCTGTCTTTTTATGTTGCAACTAACATGTTGATGATTGTCTTCGGATTCCTCTACGGGAAATTCTTTGTTTTTGGTTGATGTCGTGTTTCCCCCGATCTCTGCCGAGTGATCGCAAGTTCTTTAACTTTGGTGACACGATCTTGTCCGCTACTGGGGAAGGGAGGTTCGATGGGGTCACCGCCTGCCTCAGCCTGTCTGCTTAGATCGTCTACGGGCGATCCCTTGAGCCAACAACGTGAACAATACCAATGTCCCCTGGATCACTCCCGCCAATGAGGACTCCACCTGCAATGCTAACGGTAGCTGCAGACTGCCGATATTAAGAGCGCTGAAAAAGAACGCCACAGGCAAGATCCACACCGGCTCGAACCCGATCAGCATCACCACCAGTAGTCCTAGAAACCCTAGGTTGCTGGAGATATTCGGGATCAGTCGATGGAACACCCCGACTACCTGTAGAGCCCCCGCGATCCCTGCGCTCAGACCACAGATGGCAAAGGCACTCAGCAACCGTTGGATGGCCGGGATCCCTAAGATCAGGGCTGCTTGCGGATTGCGACCCACCGCCCGTAACTGTAGACCATAATAGGTGCCCCCCATCACCCCGATCGTGATCACCAAACCGATCAGGGCCAACCCCAGCGCCAGCGGGCTCACCTCCGTCCGTCCCCAAGTGGGCAGCCAAAGGGATTCATCAAATAACTGGGTACCACTCATGGAGGCGATCCCCTCCCGTTTCCAGGGACCAAAGATCAGGTACAGTGCCCACCCTTGAGCCACAAAATTTAACCCTAGGCCCGCGAAGATCTCATTGATGCGACCATAGACATTCAATATCCCCGCCAGCAGACCCCATAATCCTCCCGCCACCGCCCCTCCCAAGATCCCCAACCCGATCACCCAGGCTGCCGGCAAGGTTCCCTCCAGGATCCGCAGCAGGAAGGTGGTGCCAATGGCTCCCACCATGATCTGACCCTCCACCCCCAGGTTGTAGGATCCCGCCGCAAAGCTGAAGATCAGGCCGCTACAACACAACAACAGAGGCGCCAAAGTAGCCAAGATCCGCGCGATCTGATCGGGCGTCCCAAAGGCCCCCCGCCAAAGACTCGCCCCCACCGCAAAGGGGGAAACCCCCGCCCCCAGGACCACAACGGTGATAAACAGCAGCGCCGTCAACACCCCACCAATGCGATAGATCACCCCCCTGGACACAGTCCCAAATCCCTCCATAACAGCCCCTATCCCCGATCCTCAGCTGCTGTGAGTGTAGCGCCGTTCCCGATCCTGCCATGGGATTAGGTGGAATGGCCTATCCTCCTCCCGCCCTAAAACCGCTGAAACCCGTCCACAGCAATAGGTGCAGAGCTCTTAACTGTATCTGTTGCTACGGATTGGGCTGAGGTCTTAAGATGGGAGTTGAGTAAGTCATTCATCCTAAGTCTCAGGGTTCGTTGGGGTGCGATCACGATCAAATTCCCAGGCCAGCTGACCCGCCACCTTGTCACCAACGATGGATGAATTGCCCGAATCTCGTGATGAGCCCCCCATCCCGTCGCTAGGACTGTAAGCTCAAATGTCTACCGCCGTTCTTCACCAACCCACCCACTACGCCGTCGAGGCGATCCAAGATGAGGCCAAGCGTCTGCTCAGGCAGGGTCTGCTTCACCGTCATGACTCCATCCGTGAGCTCCAGAACTACCTGCCCTCTCGTGAGTGGCAAGGGATCGCTGAGGAACTGGAACTCCAGGAATACCGATTCGACGACCCGATCTGTGATCTGATCGCCAACTGTGAGGAATGGCGCGAGGATTAGGTCTAAGTCGATCAGCAAAACGGTTTTGACATGGATCAATAGTCTGGGTAGACATTTCTGCTGAGCCATCTCCTTCAGATCCCTCTGGACTACGGTTTTGGGCTAGATCATCCCCCTGCTTGTTTCTGATCTGCCTTGTCCCTGCTGAAATAGGCAGGGTTTTTTCTAGCTAGGATCAGGTCAATGGAACGCAGGTCGAACCGCTGCCCTGCCCAGAGATCCTTGGAGAGCCTAGAACTCCCCAGGTCATGGGATACAATAACGATGTCTCTCGGACAGACCCGGCCTACGGCAGACCTTCAGGCAAATCCAGCTGCATGTCCCCAGATCCTCACCGCAAGTTCCCTTTCCCCCGGTTCCGACGTCTGGAGCATGGGTTGCTATGGGCGCTCCTGGGATTCACCGCCGTTTCCGCCGGAGCTCTTGGGGCTTTGGTGGCCGTGATCCTGCCCCAACCCATCATGCAGGACCGGTCTCTTGAGGATGCCTCCGCCTTCCGCAGCGATGAGATTCGTAATGCCAATCTGGAATATGCCCTCCATATCCTGATCATCGGGGCTGACAATCCCAATCCCACTCGCTCAGCTCAGACCCAGCGGGAGTCCCTGCAAGGTCGCGCTGATACCCTGATGTTGGCTCGCTTCGATCCCAGCCAGAGTCAGCTGTCTCTACTCTCCATTCCTCGGGACACTCGGGTCGAGATCCCCGACCACGGCATGAATAAGATCAACGTGGCCAATGCCATCGGGGGGCCAACGCTCACCGCCCGCACCATCAGTGACCTCCTCGGGGGCATCCCCATCGATCGCTATGTACGGCTTAACCCGGAAGGGATTCAGGATCTGGTGGATGCCATCGGGGGGGTGGATGTATATGTGCCGGAGCGCATGGAGTATAGCGATCACACTCAGCAGCTCTATATCGATCTACAACCAGGCTGGCAACGGCTGAATGGGGAGCAGGTACATCATTTCGCCCGTTACCGTCAGGATTATCTGGGGGATATCGGACGGGTCCAGCGACAACAGGAACTGATCCGAGCCATCAGCCAGGAGCTGATCAAGCCGGGCACCTGGACCCGGACTCCACAGGTGTTGGAGGCGATCCAGGAGAATTTGGATACCAACCTGCGTTGGGAGGAGCTTTTGTCTCTGGCGAAGTTCGCCCTCAGCTCTAGCCAAGATCTGGACATGATCATGTTGCCGGGTCGGTTCAGCCAGCCCCATGAGTTTGGCACCAGTTATTGGCTACCGGATGATCCGGGTCTCTACCAGGTGGCCGTCAACTACTTCGAGGCGCCCCCGATCAATGGGTAGTGCGAGTCCCCTCCCCCCGATCAGGTGCGGATCGCGGTCCAAAACGCCTCCGGTCAGCCCGAGATCGCTCGCCGGGTCACCGAGGCTCTGCAACAACAGGGCTTTCGTCAGGTGTTCGCCATCGAGGATGATCCCCTGGTGTTGGCGGAGACACAGATCATCGCGCAGCGGGGGGATAGTCAGGGGGCGGAGGAGGTGCAGGCGCTATTGGGCCTCGGATCGGTGCGGGTGGAGTCCACCGGGGCGATCGAGTCCGATGTCACCATCAAGGTGGGTCGAGATTGGGTGCAATCCCAGCCCTCTCAGGATCAGGCCAGCGTGGATCCCACCTCATGATCTCCACTAGATCTCTGTATTTTAGATAAAAATGGCCAGTTTTAATCCGTCAGAAAAGATGTACAAAGGTGCAAGAATGATCATGTATTTGCGTTTTGAATGTTTAGACATACCCTGGAGGTGGCCCCTTAATCGAGTCCGACGATCTGTCCGTTGACCCAATCGATCTGTTGAGCCCTAGGCTCTTTGGGCAGCCCTGGCATGCGCAGGATCGATCCCGCTAGAGCCACGATGAATCCTGCACCCGTATTGACGATTAGATCACCGATGGTGAGGCTAAACCCTTGCGGGCAACCCAACTGGGCCGGATCATCGGAGAAGGAATATTGAGTTTTAGCAATACAAACCGGCAACTGTTCCAGGGGCGTGTTCTGTAAGTGCCCCAACATCTGGATCGCCTTAGGGGAGAACTTCACTTCAGCGGCTCCATACAGGAGGGTAGCAATCTTGACGATCTTGGTCTCAAGGGAGTCTTGCAGATCGTAGGTGTAGCGGAGAGGACTGGAGGGAGTGGAGTGGATCGTCTCCAGCACAGCCTGGGCCAGATCGGCAGATCCGGGGGCACCTTGGGCAAAGCCGGTGTTGACCGCAAACTTCACCTCTCGGGCTGCACACCAACTGCGCAAATATTCGATCTCTTCCGAGACATCAAAGTGGAACTGATTGAATCCGACGACCACCGATTGCCCAAAGGATTGGAGGTTTTGTAAATGTCTCTCTAGATTGGCTAGACCCAGTTTGAGACCTGCCAGATCTGGTTGGGAGATCTGGGAGAGAGGCACCTGACCATGGAGTTTGAGGGCTTGTGAGGTGACCACCAATACCGTCGCTTGGGGGGCCAAACCTGTGAGCCGACATTTGATATTGAGGAACTTTTCTGCCCCCAGATCAGCTCCGAAGCCCGCCTCCGTCACCCCATAGTCACCATAGGTGAGGGCCATACAAGTGGCGATGCTGGAGTTGCAGCCGTGGGCGATGTTGGCGAAGGGACCCCCATGGATCAAAGCCGGAGTGTGAGCGGTGGTCTGCACCAGATTAGGATTGATAGCATCCTTGAGCAACACTGTGATCGCCCCGCCAATACCCAGATCTTGGACGGTGAAGGGGGCACCATCCCGGCTGTACCCTAAGGTGATCCGATCCAAACGCTGACGCAGATCAGTTTGATCCTGAGCCAAGCAGAGAATGGCCATGATCTCGGAGGCGGCACTGATATCGAAGCCGGACTCAGTGGGGATCCCGTTACGGGTGCCTCCCAGGCCCGTGATCACCTGTCGCAGGGACCGGTCGTTGACATCCAGAACCCGATTCCAACTGAGTCGATGCAGGGTTTGGGGCGTGGTGCGATGGCGATGGCGATGATTATCCAATAGGGCCGCGATCGTGTTGTGGGCACTGGTGATGGCGTGCAGATCGCCGGTGAAGTGGAGGTTGATATCCTCCATCGGCAGGACCTGGGCATGGCCGCCGCCGGTGGCTCCTCCTTTCATCCCGAAGACAGGGCCGAGGGAGGGCTCCCGTAGGGCCACAATGGCATGCTTTCCCAGATGGGCTAACCCTTGAGCCAGTCCTACAGAGGTGGTGGTCTTGCCGATCCCGGCCTGGGTGGGAGTGATGGCGGTGACCAGGATCAGATGCCCCTGCTGTACTCGGCGTGGATCGATCAGGGTATGGGGCAACTTGGCGATGTGTTTGCCGTAGGGATGCAGCTCGGAGGTGGGGATACCTGCGGTGGCGGCGATGGTTTCGATCGGCTGCAGCGGAGTCTCGCGGGCGATCTCGATGTCTGTCTTCATAGGTCGGGGATCGGGAGCTAGGGACACAAACGAAGTCTTCAGTGTACCTCTATGGCGACCGACCCTTTCATCTAGGAGGCGATGAGGATGTTGTAGTACTCTAACCAGGCAGATTGAAAGAGGCCTAGCTTTCTCGCCCCCTCTCCAGGGTTAACAATAGTCCGGGCTCCCCCCACATCATAGGTCCTCCCCGATCCATAGTCCGCCAGTTTATGGCCTGTAAACTCTCCATCTCGCATCCCCTCACACAGGATCCGGGCAGCAATATCCACTTTGAGGGCCAGATCTGGGTTGGAGAGTAGATCCACCCCCAGTTTCTGACTCCACTTGCGGTAGTTATCCTCAAGGGTGAGCTGCACGAATCCCCTGCCGTAATAGCCCGTGTGCCAGTAATATTTCTGGGCTGTTTCCCAGATTACTGTTCCCTCTCGGGCTTTCCACTCCTTTTGGGGCTTGTGTTGACTCTCTAAGCTAGAGGTGGCCAGCACATAGGCTCCATGGCCTGGATCATTGATGCCAGCATCCTGAATAGCAGTCAGGATCTGTCTACCGTATTTAGAGAAATTGTCCGCAAAAACAGGAGCCCCAATCCGATTTAAAGTCTCCACGATCCACTCTTGTGCTGTCTGAATATCGAAAGCCATGGTCTTTAATCCCCTCTATGGTTTCCCAGATGATCTGCTACTGATGGACAATGAAGGTTGAATCACAATCCTGTGGCCTCCCCTCTCACACTCTTCACGATTCGTCCCCAGCCATTGGCCTGTGGGTCGAAGATGATCTTCAGGGTCTTGTAGGTGTAGAAATCATAGGAGCCATCTGCACCGATCTGGTAATGGTCGGAACTCCCAGCTCTGATCCCAAATGGATCATGGATCAGAAATCCTCCACGGACCTCGTCCTCTCCTACCACAACCAGGATATGTCCACTCACCTTAAACTTGACTCCGATCACCATAGGGATGCCTTGATCGAGGGAGCGACGGATATCCTCCTGGGTCAACTGCCAGGTCAACCACTCTGATGCAATGCCCAGATCGCTGAGGGCTTGAGTTTGGGCCCAGTTGTTGGTGGTATCACCATACTTTGCAACGATATCGTCATAGTAATCCTCTGGTTCTGCCATGCCCAGATCTTGAGCGGTTTGAGTAAGCTCCCCCTTCAAGAGGTAGTCTGCCAACATAGCATTGGCCGTCACATTGCACTGACGCCTTCCTGATCCAAACTTATCCGTCTCGTTATCAATCTGAGAGAAATAAGGTACATCTAATCTGATCGATCGAGCCATGATCGCCTCCTTGTTAATAAATAAGGTGGTTCCACCAAGAGCCTGAACCTAAGGTATAGGACTGATCGGGATCGAGGAGGGAGGGACGAACCCTAGTCAAGATCGGGATCGACACCCTGATTATGATTGCATCCACACTCAAAAGCCAGAGATCTATCATAGATCCCTGGCTTCAGCCTCTTGAAGGGGTGGAAGATACAGACGATCAAGGCTCATGCTCAGGCTTACATCATGCCCATGCCACCCATGCCCATACCGCCCATACCCATGCCACCCATACCGCCCATGCCGCCCATACCACCGGCACCACCAGCGGGAGCAGGCTCAGGAGGCTCAGGCTTCTCCACCACCAACGCTTCCGTGGTTAGATACATGCCCGCGATCGAGGCCGCATTCTGCAGAGCGGAGCGCACCACCTTGGCCGGATCCACGATCCCCGCTGCCACCATGTCCACATACTGACCCGTGGCCGCATCGAAACCGATCTTGGCATCCTGCTCCAAGATCTTCTCTACTACCACATCGCCTTCCTGACCCGAGTTATCGGCGATCTGACGCACTGGAGCTCGCAGGGCGCGGGCCAAGATCTGAGATCCCAGCTTCTCATCTGGGTTCATGTCCGCTTGCACCGAGGCGATCTGCTGGGTCAGATGCAACAGGGTGACACCGCCGCCTGGCACGATGCCTTCCTCCACCGCAGCCCGAGTGGCATTGAGAGCATCCTCGATCCGCAGCTTCCGATCCTTGAGCTCGGTCTCCGTGGCCGCACCCACCTTGATCACGGCCACACCGCCAGATAGCTTGGCGATCCGCTCCTGTAGCTTCTCCTTGTCGTAGTCGGAATCAGTGTTCTCCAACTGCTGCCGGATCTGAGTTACCCGCTTCTCCACATTGGCCTTGGTATCCGCACCAGAGACCAGGGTGGTCTTGTCCTTGGTAACGGTGACCTTCCGCACCGATCCCAACATCTCCAGCTCCACATTGTCCAGCCGCAAGCCGATCTCCTCAGAGATCAGCTGACCACCAGTGAGGATAGCGATATCCTCCAACATGGCCTTGCGCCGATCCCCAAAGCCAGGGGCCTTGACCGCCAGCACATTCAGCACCCCGCGCAGCTTGTTCACCACCAGAGTGGCCAGGGCCTCACCCTCGATATCCTCAGCGATGATCATCAGGGGTCGACCCATACGAGCCACCTTCTCCAACGTGGGCACCAGATCCTGAATCGCAGAGATCTTCTGGTTGGTGATCAGCAGATAGGCATCATTCAGCTCCGCCAACATCCGCTCCTGATCGGTGACGAAGTAGGGAGAGAGATAGCCCCGGTCGAACTGCATCCCTTCGACCACATCCAGCTCCGTATCCAGAGACTTGGACTCCTCAACGGTGATCACCCCTTCACGGCCCACTGTATCCATGGCCTTGGCGATCATCTCCCCCACCTCGACATCTCCTCCAGCGGAGATCGTGGCCACCTCTGCGATGGTCTTGCTGTCCTCCACTGGCTTAGAGAGGGCGGCGATCTGGGTCACCAAATGGGTCACGGTCTTGTCGATGCCGCGCCGGATGTCAACAGGGTTCGCTCCCGCTGTCACATTCTTCAAGCCCTCCTTGATCATGGCCTGAGCCAGGATCGTGGCTGTTGTGGTGCCATCTCCCGCCACATCATTGGTCTTGGAGGCCACCTCGCGGATCAGGGAGGCCCCTGTGTTCTCGAACGGATCCTCCAGCTCGATCTCTTTGGCGATGGTGATGCCGTCACTGATAATCTGGGGGGCCCCAAATTTCTTCTCTAGCACCACATTGCGGCCCCGAGGTCCTAGGGTGACCCGCACCGCATTGGCCAGTTGATTGATCCCCTGTTCCAGGGATTGCCGTGCTTCTTCTCGAAATGAGATCAGTTTTGCCATCGTGTCCTACCCTCTGTTGGAACACT
>CAYSEO010000004.1:30167-42607 GCA_964429885.1 uncultured bacterium | reverse complement strand
AAATGTGCTCGTGTGGTGGGGGATGTCCTAGGTAAATATCACCCCGATGGCGATCAGGCGGTCTATGATGCCCTGGTGCGGTTGGTGCAAAGTTTCTCCAGTCGGTATCCCCTGATCCAGGGTCATGGCAACTTCGGCTCCATCGATAATGATCCCCCGGCGGCCATGCGGTATACGGAGTGTCGGCTAGCAGCTGTCAGCCATGAGGGGATGCTGTCTGAGATCAGTGAGGACATTGTCGAGTTCACCCCCAACTTTGATGGATCTCAGGCAGAACCGGCGATCCTGCCCACCCGACTGCCCATGTTGTTGCTGAATGGTTCCTCGGGGATCGCTGTGGGCATGGCTACCAATATTCCCCCCCATAATCTAGGGGAGCTGGTGGATGGGCTGTTGTTATTGATCGATCGACCCCAGGCCACCTTGGAGGATCTGATCAAAAAGATCCCAGCACCTGACTTTCCCACCGGCGGTCAGATCATTGGCTCCAACGGGATCAGGGATGCTTACACCCAGGGGCGGGGCTCGATCACGGTGCGAGGGGTGACCTCAGTGGAGGAGATCCAAGGAGGCAAGGGACGACACCGCCGACCGGCGATCATCATCACGGAATTTCCCTATCAGGTGAATAAGGCAGCCTGGATCGAGAAGGTGGCGGATCTGGCCAACCAAGGGCGGATCCAGGATATCTCTGATCTGAGAGATGAGTCGGATCGAACTGGGATCCGGGTGGTGTTGGAGTTACGTCGGGATGCGAGTCCTCAGAAAGTCCTCAACCAACTGTACAAACTGACGCCTCTGCAAACCAATTTCGGCGCGATCTTATTAGCCCTAGTGGATGGAGAACCCAAACAATTAGGGCTGAAGGAGTTACTGGAACAATTTCTCAGCTTCCGGGAGCAAACCTTAACTCGATTATTTCGATCGGAATTGGATCGGGTCAGTCGCAAAGCCGAGGAAGTGGCGGGCATGTTGTTGGCCCTTGAGCAATTGGATACGGTGATCGATCTACTCAGATCTTCCCCCGATGGCACCACGGCTAAAGTGCGATTGCAGGAAACCTTGGGGTGTAACGCCATGCAGGCGGATACGATCCTGGCCATGCCCCTGCGTCGATTGACAGGCTTGGAGCGATCGAAACTGCAGGAGGAACAGGCTACCCTGCTGGCTCGCATCGAGGAGCTGGAGGGCTTACTTCAGGATCGTCACAAGTTACTGAACTATCTCAAGAAAGAGCTGCGCTCCCTGAAGAAATCCTTTGGAGATGAGCGCCGCACAGAGATCAAGACCCCAGCGGAGATCGAGGAGGAGGAGGCTCAGGTCCCTGAGGCCCAAGCTCAAACGGATGAGCCCTACCTGGTGCAATCGACTCAAAAGGGTTACCTAAGGCGACTGGCCGTACCCACCCGTCGCTCCCGCCGCTCCCTGCGTGAGATCCCCGGCGAGGATCTGGTGTTACAGACCCATCAGGTGCCCCTTAGTCATGAGCTATTGGCGATCACCACCTCCGGTCGGGCCTATACGGTCCAGGTGGAGGAGATCCCGCTGACCTCCAGTCAAGGACGGGGCACTCCGTTTATCACCCTGCTCTCCAATGAGGAGACGATCAAGACCTACTTCCCCATCGATCCGGCCCAGCCCACTGGGGATCTGATCCTACTGAGTCGGCAGGGGCGCTTGAAGCGGATCGGGGTGGGTGAGTTCGTGAATCTGACCAGTCGCGGATCGACACTGATGAAGTTAAAGGAGGGGGATGAGCTGGGTTGGGCCTGTGTCTATGACGAGATGGCAACACCTCAAGCGTCCTTAGTGATCGCTACCTCGGGGGGACGGACATTGCGGTTACGGATCGATGAGGAGCAGGTGCCGGTGATGGGCAAGACCGCTATGGGCAATCAGGCCCTGCGGTTACATCGCAAGGAGTCGATCGCCGGGATGGCGGTGGTTCCCCGTGAGGGATCAGTGGTGTTGGCCACAGAACAGGGCTACTTCAAACAGGTCCGAGCCAAGGAACTGCCGCGATCGGAGCGGGGTGGAATCGGCATCCAGGCCATGGCCTTCAAGCGGAAATCCGATGCCATCGCTGGAGTGATCTCATCTGTGTCGGATCAGGAGATCTGGGTCAACACCACCCAGGGTCAGTTTCAGACTGTGACCTTGGAGACTATTCCCACCGAAGATCGATCTGGAGCTGGGACTCAGGTGATCAAGCTCCAGTCCGGGGAAAAGGTGAGCGGGCTCTTATCGTCTGTGCATGAGATCCCAGAAGTTGGGGGATGATCAAGGGGTGATCGAAGGTTTAAATGTAGCAGTGATCTCAGCTTCATGAGGTGCTTGGGAGATGTAACGCCCATGGTTCAGAGCTCCCACCCCGCTACCGTCGCCACCTGCTGAGCCAGAATCGTGGCCTCAAACGGCTTCGAGATCACCCCCAATACCTCCAGATCCGCAAACTGATGTTTCTGACGAGCACGGGCCTTCGCCGTCAGCAGGATCACTGGGATCCCCTGGGTTTGGGGATCGCTTTGTAATAAGGACAAGGTGGTGAGACCATCCATCTCCGGCATCATCACATCCAATAGGATCACATCGGGGTGCTCCGCCGCTGCGATCTCGATCCCTTTCTTGCCCGAGGACGCGGATAGGACATCCCAACCCGCCATGATCTCCAGGCTCAGCTGAGCCACCTCGCGGATATCATCCTCGTCGTCGATCAATAGCACCCGTTTTGACACCGTTCTCCCTTACCAGCGCGACAGCGATCCTCTCGTCCAGGTTGAACTCTAGGGCTCTATCTGGGGAGGGATCCCCCCAGTCTTAGCCAACCTCAGGTAAAGGTAACGTGAAATAGAAGGTGCTGCCGTGATCCAGGTCGCTCTCGGCCCAGATCCGTCCCCCATGTTGGCGGACAATGCTGCGACAGATCGGCAGCCCTAACCCTGTCCCTCCCCATTTGCGAGCATCCGATCCATCCACCTGCTGAAACCGCTCAAAGATCCGCTCTAGGTTCTCTGGGGGAATGCCCCGTCCCTGATCTGTCACTGAGAATCGGATCTGATCCTCACCTCGGATCTGGGCTGCTAGGATCACTTGGGTGTGGGGGGGCGAGAATCGAATGGCGTTGCTGATCAGATTGGTAAAGGTTTGCAGGATCCGATCTGGATCCACCCAGAGCTTCACCGAGAGAGGCTGAATTACCAGCTTGATCTGAGCCTGATCCCCTAGGGATTCCAGGGTCTCCCCGGCCTGTCGCATCAGATCTGCTGCATTACACTCCCGTTTCCATAGGGACACCACCCCAGACTCGATCCGATCCAGATCCAGAATGTCGTTGATCAGGCGTACCAGGCGCTCTGTGTTGGAGACCGCAATGTTGAGCAATCGTTGGGCCTTGCCCCCCATGGATCCCAGTCGTCCGGTGGCCATCAGGCTGAGGGAGCCATGGATCGAGGTGAGCGGAGTGCGCAACTCATGGCTAACCATGGAGATGAACTGGTCCTTCATATGCTCGATCGCCTGTCGCTCCGTAATGTCCTCCACCATGGCCAGGGCATAACGGATCTGGCCCTCCGGTCCCAACAGAGCCCGACTGGTCACCTGAGCCCAGACTAGGGTTTGGTCCCGTCGCAGAAATCGCTTGGTGATCTGATAGCTCTGTAGCTCCCCCCGTAATACCTGATCGATCAGCTCCTGTTCCTGAGCTTGATCCTCGGGATGGGTGAGAGTCATCACATCCTGGCCCAGTAGCGCCTCAGAGTCATAGCCCAACATCCGACAGAAGGACTGATTCACCTCCGCGATCTGACCCTCTGGTAGAGCCAAAGCCATCCCGATGGGAGCCTGTGCAAAGATCTGATAGAAGCGAGCCTCGCTCTCCTGTTGGGCCTGCTTGATGCGGAATTTCTCAGTGATATCCTGCATCACGAAGATGACGCTGCTGATCTGCTCTGTCTCGTCCATAAGCGGGGCCGCATTGACCAACAGATCGATACGCTGTTCTGAGTTGGGGGAGAAACAGATCAGTTGATTGAACACGGGCTGTTGTCCCTGCAGCACCTGTTGAAAGGGCAGATCCTGAGCCGGTGAGAAACTGAGCTGAGGATCGGCGGCGATCCAATGGGTCGTGGAGGGATGGACTGGCTGCTGATCGGTCTCGGGTTGACTGGGACGCAGACCGAAGAGGGCCTCAGCCTGAGCGTTGGCAAACTGGATCTGTCCCCCTCGATCCACCATCATGATCACCACCGGGCTGGTCTCCATGATCCGACTGAGCAGGTCCCGATCCTGGCGCAGTTGGGTCTGGACCGTCTTCCGTTCCGAGATCTCGCTCTGCAGGGACAGATTGGCTTGCTGTAGCTCCTCGATCCCGGCAGCCACCCGTTGCTCTAGCTCCTCATTCAGCAGCCGGAGTGACTCCTCCGTTTGCTGACGAGTGGTGATGTCAGTAACTGTAACTAGGATGCCGGTATCCGGTTGAGCATCTTGAGGATCTGATGTGCCATTGGGTAAATTGAGAGGCCGCACAGAGACCTGAGTCCAAAGTACGGACCCATCTCGACAGCGCCAACAGATCTCCTGTATTCCTGAGGTGGGCTGATCAAAAAGGCGTCTCAGCTGTCCTCGCCACCCTGGCAGAATGAATCGACCTGGGGATCCGGCCATCAACTCAGCCGTCTCAAACCCCAACAGGTCGGCCATGCGCCGATTGACATAAATAGGGGTGCGAGAGTTCTTCAGGACCCAGATCCCTTCCTGGGCACCATCCAGGATCCGACGGTAGAACTCAGGGGAGGGGTCCTCATCCTGAGGATCTGGATCCATAGAGGAGTCCGTAGGATCTGCATGGGACTGGGAAGACGAGGGCTGCCGCCGAGGCTGGAACTGCAGATGAGCCGCCGCCTGATCCGCCAGTAGCGTCAGGGACTCCTGCTGGGCTGGGGATAGGGTGCGAATCTGAGGATCGAGCAGCATCAGGTAGCCCAAGATCTCTTGGCGGGCATTGCGCAGAGGCATCGCTGCCAGAAAGCGGGCTTGGGGGGATCGGGTTACCCAGGGATGACTCGCAGTGGCTGGATCCTGGCTCAGATCGGAGATTAACAGGGGCTCACCGGGATCCTTTGCCTCTAAATGCCGGGCCCGAGGGATGGAGGGAGCCTGGGATCCGGCTCGAATGGACTCACCGTGGGCTGCACACCGACGCAGATTTCCTTCCCCATCCCACAGCTCCATCCAGGCGATCGGGACCTCACAGGTGAGAACAGCTAGCCGAGTGATCTGGAGCAGTGCTCTCTCCGTAGCTAGATCAATACACCAAGCATCATTAGAGGATCTCACTGCTCGTATCGTCGTCACCTGTTGGGGTCGGGCTTGCGTGGTCAAGGGTCCGAAATTCTGTTGGGCTGAGAACTGCTCATCCTCCTTGATCGGGCTCGGTCAGGATAGGCTAAGCACCTAGACTCCAAGAGCAAATCCCTGGGTCATCAGTTGGGTTAGTTGTTCCAGATCGATCAATCGCAGCCGCAGCAGGATCATGGGTAGAGGTCCCCGTTGCTGTTGCTGCAGTTTCTTCGCTAAGGCCAACTCTTGGGGGTTGAGGATGCCATTGTCTAGCAGGTAATGATCGAGGTGACGATCAGGAACGTTGAGGGAAGGGGAACTATGACTATTCATCGGTTTCTTTCAAGTTAGGGTGGGGACTAGGACAGCGGGATGGGTGAGATCATCAGCCGTGTTTATGAGTGTGAGGCCATGGCCTGAGTGCAGCCTGAAAGCCAAGTGGCAATGCTGTGAATCTAGGGTGTCCATTCGGTCATCTCTGATGCTGTGCTCAGTCGTCGCCTATTAACGGTAGGGCCGGAGTGTGAAAGAGTGGTGAAGCGGGCTCAGGGAGCCGGATCACGAGGATCTACCCTGGGATAGCTAGTCGTTGGATCACCCTTAGGGCATGATCAAGGATGATGGGAGACTGAGAGATTATGCGGATCCTGTTGGTGGACGATGAGGAAAGTCTGGCTCACACGATCATGGACTTCTTGAGTCAGGACAATCATCTGGTGGATGTGACCCACTCTGGCCAGGAGGCTCAGGACTATATAGAGGTCTACCCCTATGATCTGATCCTGCTGGATGTGGGTTTACCCGATGGGGATGGCATTCAGCTGTGTCAACGGTTGCGCTCGGAAGGATTTGATCAGCCTATCCTGTTGCTCACTGCCCACGACAGCCGAGAGATCAAGATCAGGGGCCTGGATGCAGGGGCGGATGATTACCTGGTTAAGCCCGTCGATCTCTCGGAGCTGGGGGCTCGGATCCGGGCACTCCTGCGGCGGGGCACCCTGGCCCAGCAGCCGCTGTTGAGCTGGGGGGATCTTTCCCTGGATCCCATCAGCTGTGAGGTGAGCTATCAGGGGGAGCTGATCCCGGTGACTCCCAAGGAATACGCTCTATTGGAGCTGTTTCTGCGCAATCCCAAGCGGGTGTTTAGCCAAGGAGCGATCTTAGAACATCTCTGGACTTTCGACGATCCACCCGGTAAGGGAACGGTGCGGGCTCATGTCAAGGGACTGCGACAGAAGTTGAAGGCCAAATCTGCCCCCGATGTGATCGAGACAGTGTACGGCCTCGGCTATCGACTGCGCCCCGAAGTTCAGGACTCGGCATCGGATCAGACTCGTGCAGCCACAGCAACCTCAGAGAGCACCTCATCTCCCTCCCAACCGGTAGAGTCCAATGGATCTCAGCAGGCCAAACAACAGCAAACTCAGGCCGCTCTAGCCCAAGCCTGGGAGAAATTCAAGCCCAAACACCTATCTCGCTGGCAAAGCCTACAGCAGGCTCTCCAAGCCGCACAGCAGCAAGAGCTGACTCCCGAGCTCCAACAAGAGGCTCAGCAACAGGCCCATCGTCTGGCTGGATCTTTGGGCACCTATGGTCGGATGGCCGCCTCAGAGACCGCCCGTCAGATCGAACACCTCCTTCAAGATCATGATCCGTTAGGGGAGGAAGCCCTGGGTCAGTTCGCGGATCAGGTGGCGATCTTGAAACAGATGATCGAGGCTCCAGCCGACTCCATCACCAAGGACACCCCGCAGAGTCAACAGGTCTTGCTATTCACTCCCGACTCAAACTGGGGCAACGGGTTGAAGACTGAGGTCAACTCCCAAGGGATCCAGATGCAATCGGTCTCAGATCTAGGCTCCCTACAACAGGCCATCCAATCGGAGCGTCCCGATGCCGTGATCTGGGATCTGCAGTCGGAGACCCTGGATACCACCGAGGCCACCCAGCTGCTCCATCAGCTCGCGGAGCAGGATCCTCCCATTGCCCTCGTGATCCTCACAGAACAGGATCAGCTACAGCAACGGCTGGAGATCGCTCGCTCAGGCCGTCATATTCTGCTCACCCAACCCAGCTCGCCCCAACAGGTTCTACAGGCCCTGGCTCAACTGATCCCGGTGTCGGATCCCCAATCGGTCAAGGTGTTGGTAGTAGACGATGACACAACTTTATTGGCCAGTGTGCAAAGCCTGCTGATCCAGTGGGGCATTCAGGTGATCCCATTGGAGGATCCCCATCGGTTCTGGGATGTATTGACCCATGCCCGTCCTGATCTGGTGGTGTTGGATGTGGAGATGCCTCAGATCAGCGGCTTGGATCTATGTCAGGTGGTGCGCAATGACATGGAGTGGAGCTGGATCCCGATCCTGTTTCTGACAGCTTACTCGGATACAGACACGATCCATCAGGTGTTTGCCGCTGGGGGGGATGACTTCATCACCAAGCCCGTTGTCGGTCCAGAGCTGTTGACCCGGATCTTGAATCGATTGGAGCGGACCCAACTGTTACGTCGTCTACAGTTGGAGCTAGAGGAGATCAAACGGTCCCAACCCGCTGCGTCTAACTAAGCCCAACAGCCGCATGTCGGCATCCGCTTAGCTCCGTAGCGTTACCCCAAACTTCTCCTCCAACCGGGATCTGACCCGTTGCTGCACCTCCTCCACCTCAGCCTCCTTGAGGGTGCGATCAGGAGCACGGTAGAGGGTCCGAAAGGCCAAACTGCGCTGATCCTCTGGTACCCCTTGACCCCGATATTCATCAAACAACTGCACTGACTCCAACAACTCGCCGCCAGCCTCCCGGATCGTCTGCTCTAACTCCGCCACCGTCACCGACAGAGGTACATAGAAAGCGATATCTCGATCTGAGGCCGGATAGATGGAAAAAGGTTGATAGATTGCTAACCCCCGCTGCAGGATCTGAGCCACGATCAGGTCCATATCCAACTCGAAACTGTACACCTGTCGAGGCAGATCCCGTTCCTGACAGATCAGCGGATGTAGCTGTCCAAATCGACCCAGATAGGTTTCTCCCAACCACAAGGTTGCCGTTCGTCCCGGATGCAGCAACGGGTGCTCCCGATCGGGTTGAAAGGTGATCGGTGTGATCCCCAGCCGATCCAGTGTAGCCACCACATAGCCCTTCGCTGTGAACCAATCCATCTCCTGGGCCTTGTGCTGCCAATCGTTGAGGCCGGCCCCGTGACCCAAGATCCCCGCCAGATGATCTGCCTCTCGATAGTGGCCATTCTGCCGCCAGAACACCCGCCCGATCTCAAACCCGTTCAAGACACCGCTGCCTTGGGCCCAGTTGCGTTGAAAGGACTCGATTAGATCTGGGATCAACTCCTGTCGCAGGGCAGAATACTCTGGGGACATGGGATTACTGATCACCACATCCACCCCTGAATCTGCTGGACACAGACTGATGTGAAACAGCTCCGTCAGACCCACCCCGCGAAATACCTCCCGGATCTGTCGTAGTGCCTTCTCCCGAGGAGATAACATCCCCACCTCCGTCTCTGGGGGCAGGGTTTCCGAGAACCGATCGTAGCCATGCAACCGGGCAAACTCCTCGATCAGATCGATCTCCCGCTCCACATCTCGCATCCGATAGGGAGGGACCTTGATCTGCCAGACACACTTGGTCGTGGTGAAGCTCTCTGTCTCCGGTGCCGATCCTTTCACAGGGGTAGGCCGCAGCTCACAGGCTGACATCTCAAAGCCTAAGGCCGGTAGGATCTCCTCCACCTCCTTAGCGGGAACATCATCCCCCAGAATATCGATCAGCCGGGAGAGACGTAGCTCAATCCGTCGCTCCTCCTGATCGCGGGCATCAAATACCGTCTGACCCACCAACTCACCCCCAGCCAGCTCCAAGATCAGAGCCACCGCCCGATCCCGTGCCCCATCCAAGGCTGAAAAGTCCACCCCCCGTTCATAGCGAGCCGAGGCCTCCGTCCGTACCGCCTGAGCCCGAGCCGAGCGCCGGATCTTGACCGGATCAAATAGGGCCGCCTCCAGGAAGATGTTCTGGGTATCCTCATCAACCTCGGTCGCCTCGCCCCCCATGACCCCAGCTAAAGCCACAGGTTGATCCGCTGCGGTGATCAATAAGTTATCCAACTGCAGAGCTCGCTCCTGACCATCGAGGGTCTTGAGTGTCTCCTCGGGTAGAGCCCTCCTCACCCCCACCTGGGGAGTCGATCCCATCACCGTCTGCAATCGATCCCAATCAAAAGCATGTAAAGGCTGACCCCACTCCAACAGCACCAGGTTAGTGATATCCACCACATTATTGATCGAGCGAGTCCCTGCCGATGCCAATCGTCGTTGCAGCCACTCTGGGGAAGCACCGATCTTGACCCCTTTAATCAAGGTGCCACTGTAGGCTGGACAGGCTTGCGGATCCTCGATGGCCAGCTTCAACTCTGGGACCGGAGGGCTCTCAGGCACAGAGGCGAGCGGCAACCGCACCGAGTTCCGGGTCAAGGCCGCCACCTCCCGAGCGATCCCCACCATACTGAGGGCATCTGCTCGATTGGCCGTGGAGGTCAGATCCAACACCACATCATCCAAGCCCAACAGAGGCCGGACATCCTGTCCCAACTCTGGCTCCGTATCAAACTCGTGGATCCCCTCCGAGGACTTCTCCAGTCCCAGCTCCGCCAGAGAGCAGATCATACCCTCCGAGACCACCCCTCGCAGCTCCGTCCGCTGTAACTGCAGATCCTTAACCGGCAGATACACCCCAGGCACCGCCACCGGCACGATGATCCCAGCTCGGGCATTGGCAGCTCCACAGACGATATTCAGAGGTCGCTCCCCTCCCACATCCACTTGACAAACCCGCAACCGATCAGCGTTGGGATGGGTCTCTGCCTCTAGGATCCGACCCACCACTACCCCATCAGCCCAAGTGGCTCGATCCTCAATATCCTCCACCTCAAATCCCACCAAGGTGAGGGCCTCCCCCAGATCCGCCGGGGAGAGATCGAAGTCCACCAGATCGTGAAGCCAGTTGAGAGAGATGCGCATAACTGCCGTCTAGAAGCCGTGCCGCACTCCATTATGCCTTAGCCAGGGTAGATCCTGAGTTTGCTCTGGTTTTTGAGAAGCGTTGATCTGGAATGAAGGCATCACGCTCACTTTGGAAGTACTGGATGAACCTACCCACCCCATCTGCTCAGCTTGACCTCTGGATAGGGCGTGATCCCACGGGTGTACAACGGTGAGACTCAGATCACAGGAGATCACCTGGATTGTTTGATAGCGTATTAGGTGCTTACCGAGAAGAGGTCACCATGTTGAGGTTAGCCCGCTTCAGAATTCCTGCTCTCTTCCTTGCCCTCCTGATCAGCCTTGCCCTCGGGATCGTCTATCCCGTCCGCTCCCAATCCATCGATCAGTTGCACAATACCGGCGTGCAGCTCTACCAACAGGGAGACTACGAAGCTGCAGCTGGACAGTTTATCGAGGCCCTCAAGATCAATCCCCGTGCCATCGCCCCCTTGGAGTACTTGGGGGGTGCCCTACTGCGTCTGGAACGCTATGAGGATGCCGTTGACTTTCTCAATCAAGCTAAGGAGATCAATCCCTTTGACCCGGATACCCTGTTTGATTTAGGTGTAGCCTACGACTACTTAGGACAGCTGGAGAATGCCTCTGAGAACTATCGTCAAGCTGCCGAGGAATATCAGATCCGACCAGAATCCTTAGATCGGGTGCGTCCCGAGGAGCTCTACAACAATCTCGGCATCACCCAATTAGCCCAGGAAGATCTGAGTGGCGCCCTGACCAGTTTTCAGGAGACCACCCAACTCGATCCTCAGTATGGACCCGGCTATTATCTACAGGGATTCACTCACATTCAACGCTCGGAATATCCTGACGCTACCTCAGCCTTCGATCGTTCTGTGGCCCCTGATGTTGAGTTTGATTTTCGGGAGCGGGGATTTAATGGCAAGGGAGTCTCTCAATACTTCGATGGGGATCTGGATCAAGCCCTCGACTCCCTCAACGAATCGATCCAGGAGGCGGAGCAACGCAGCCGTACCTATCCCGTCGCCTTCTCCAATCGCGGTCTGACTCACTTTGATCTGGGGGATCTGGACTCCTCTGAGCAGGACTATGACGAGGTAACCACCCTGGATCCGGAAAATGTCAACGGCTATAAGGACACTGGCTACGTCAAGTTTGAGATCGCCGAGCAAGCCCGTCGCATCGCCAAAGCCGGGGATCCCCTAGAGCTGATCGCCACCTTGCCCACCCAGACCGCCTCCTACTATCAAGCACGCATCGAGAGCTTCGCCCAACATCTGGCTCAGTCTCCGGAATATCGCTTCCGCCATCTGATCGCCGCCCTACCCTTCAGCCGTTCCAGCCTGGGACTGGCCCCGTGGCCGATCCGACCGGGAGAAGATCCCCTCAAAGATCCCATCCGTCTGGCTCAATATGCCCTGACCGATCTGGCCAACGTCAAGCTCAAGGAAGCCGCCACCTCCTATATGCAGGCCATTCAACTGGATCCGAACTTTGCTCAGGCTCACTATGGTTTGGGGGCCGTATTCCGCAGTCAGAAGCAATTTGCTGATGCCCTGGATGAGTTTAAGACCGCTCGATCCCTCTATCAACAATTCAACGACATCCTCTGGGCTCGCTTTACCGAGGAACTGGATATCCCTCCCCTAGAGCTGCGACTGGAGGAGACCATCCTGCCCGAGGATCTGCAACCCACCCCACCCCCCACCCCTGCCCCTGAGGCAGCCCCCAGCACCCCAGCTCCCGCTGGACAGGTGCGCAGTGGGTTTACCTTTGCCGATCCGCAGGTGCTGCAATTCTTTGATTCTGATCAACTCCAAGCCATGGTGGATCAGGCTACTGATGATGCCGTAGCCACTGCCGTCCGCCGTGAGGCCGTCCACGCTCTGAGGTTGAAACAATACCGTCCCGCCTACGCCCCGCTGCGGGTGCGGGGGGGGTGGGGTGGGTGCTAGGCGATCTCCACGAAGCCCGGCTGGACCTGCGCAGCGACCGGACCACGCCGCCCGCCCGGATCTGAGCGCTCGACTCGCGCCGGCCAGCTCGCCCGCGAGGCAGGTGGGT
>CAYSEO010000004.1:0-30157 GCA_964429885.1 uncultured bacterium | reverse complement strand
GATGTTGAAACAAAACCGTCCCGCCTACCCCCCCCTGCAGATCCGTTTGGCCAGAGCAGAGACCGCTGACTATCGCGAGCCCGATCGAGGGGTGAGATCCTCCATTCTCTACTTCTTGGAAGAGGTGGAAGCCCCACCCCCACCGGCTCCCCGAGCTGAGGTCCAGGTGGCAGCTGCCCCCGTGAGATCCTTCCGGCCCGCTCCAGCTGCAGCCGCCGCTCCAGCCCCCGCACCCGCACCCGTAGCCGCTCCCGTCTCCCAACAACAGGTGCCCACCACCTTCAATGCTCCCCAACGATCACCAGCCTCCGGCTGCGGGGATGACAGTATCGTGGCTGCCGCTATCTGTCGGATCCGGGCGTAAGATCATTGCCACCCGCAAGAGATTCTCATAACCGGGAATGAGAGTAGGATCTGTGGGACTATCCCCAGATCCTACATGCCCTACGACAACACCTGTAAGTTCCTAGCAGAGAACTATCCCGCTGACTTTGCCAGCTGGCTGTTGGGGGCTCCCGTGACTGTCACTCTCCTTGACCCTACCGAGCTTTCCTCCGAGCCGATCCGGGCTGACTCCCTAATCCTATTAGAGTCCGATGAGCGGATCCTGCAGATGGAGTTCCAAACGACTCCCAAGCCTGAGGTTCCCTTCCGCATGGCCGATTATCGTCTCCGCATCTATCGGCGTTCTCCAGATAAACGACTGCTCCAGTTCGTGATCTATCTGTGTCCGACTCAGTCCCCATGGGTGCAGCAGACCCAGTTTGTGATTGATGGGCTGCAGAACGTCATGGCCTCAGTAGCTATCTTGGCAGGGCTAGTATTGGGGGAGCCGGTGATCCGTCAGTTTATCCGGGAGGACATCGTGAGGGAATCCGCTATGGTCCAGAGCTGGTTATCTGAAGGAGAGTGGCAGGCCGCCAATCGGATCGCGACCAACATGCTCAGTGAGGGAATCGATCCTCAGACGATCGCGAAGGTGACCAGTTTATCTCTGGAGCAGATCCAATATCTCCAGGCACAGCTCACTGACGAATGAAGTGGATCATATCCGGTTAGGGGAACATAGGTTCAGCCATCGGAGACACCTGGTTGTCGGTGCCTCACAGATCTTTTGTAGAAACGTCGCTCTGGATGCTCAGATCAAGGGTAAAGACCCCGAGCCTGGAGAGCCTCAGCGACCCGCCCCACCCCCAGCACATAAGCGGCTAATCGCAGAGAGATCTGGCGAGATTTGGCTTCTCGCACCACCCGACAGTAAGCCTGGACCATCAGCCCCTCCATCTCTCGATTGACCCGATCTTGATCCCAAAACAAATAGGATAGCCCCTGCACCCACTCCAGATAGCTCACCACCACGCCCCCCGCATTGGTCAAGATATCCGGCAGGACCTCGATCCCACGCTCAGTCAGGATCTGGTCGGCTCCCAGGCTAACGGGACCATTGGCCGCTTCTGCCACGATCCGGGCCTGGATCTGGGGAGCATTGGTCTCTGTGATCTGGTTCTCCAAAGCTGCCGGGATCAAGACATCACAGGGGAGAGTCAGTAGATCCGCGTTGGAGATCGGGGAGGATCCGGAGAAACCTGCCAGTTGACGATCGGTTTGGGTTGAGTAGGCTTGCAGGACCGAGATGTCCAACCCCTGTGGATCGAACACACCACCAGATCCATTGGAAACCGCCAGGATCTTGGCCCCCGCCTCATGCAGCAGTAGAGCCGCCGCCCCACCCACATTGCCGAACCCCTGGATCACGATCTGGGCTCCCACCAAAGTCTGTCCCCGGTCTGCCAGGGCCTCCCGCACGATCAGCATCACCCCTCGCCCCGTGGCCTGCTCTCGACCTAAGGATCCACCGATGGAGAGGGGCTTACCCGTCACCACTCCTGGCACAGCCTGACCCATGTTGACAGAGTAGGTGTCCATCATCCAAGCCATCTCTCGACTGGAGGTGCCCATATCTGGGGCCGGGATGTCGAGGGTAGGGCCGATATCCTTGATCAGCTCCGAGGTATAGCGACGGGTGATCCGCTCCAACTCTCCCACCGGATAGCGACGGGGATCGAGGGGGATGCCGCCTTTCGCTCCCCCATAGGGAATGCCCAACAGAGCACATTTCCAGGTCATTAACATGGCTAGAGCCGATACCTCCGCCAAGGTCACTGCTGGATGATACCGAACACCGCCCTTATAGGGGCCTAAGACATTGGAATGCTGCACCCGATGACCTGCCAACACCTGGATCTCGCCACTGTCCAGCTTGATGGGGATCGCCACCGTCACCACCTTGCGGGGCACGCTGAGGATCGCCAATAAACCTGGATCAAGTGGTAACTCACGGGCCGCCCATTCTAGATAGTTACAGGCGGGAGCAGTGGGACAGATATGGGCGGGAGAGGGGGTAGAGAGGGGTAATGTCGAGGTTGGCATGATCGGCCCCAGGCAAAAGGAGTGGGTCGGGATACAATCGATCCCATCCACAAGCCTAGTGTGGCCTCCGATCTGATGCGGGATAATTGTAGGATCCGTTACATTTTTGGGCCAATCTGGGGGGGTGGGGTGCCCTATCGTCCGTTCGCGAGGGCCACACCTCAGGTGGGGTCAACATGGCTTACCGTGGAATCAGCAGGGGATCCGGTCTAGCCAGATCCGAGCCGATCTGAGAGACTGAAATCCTTGACCCTGATGAGCTAAGGGGGAAACACCGATCGCTGACTGAGGAGGACACCATGGCTGCAACCGACTTTAAGGATTACTACGCCATCCTAGGGGTGAGTAAGGACGCCAGTGTGGAGGAGATCAAGAAGGCGTACCGCAAACTAGCCCGTAAGTATCACCCGGATGTCAACCCTGATGATCCAGCGGCGGAGACCCGGTTTAAGGAGGTCAATGAGGCCCATGAGATCCTCTCGGATCCGGAGAAGCGACGCAAGTACGATCAGTTCGGTCAGTACTGGCAAGGGGGCATGCCAGGTGGAGGTAGCTCTTACAACTATGACTTCAGTCAATATGGTAGCTTTGAAGACCTACTGAGCGAGTTATTGGGTCAGTTTCGAGCTCGCGGGTCAGGACCTGTGGGGGGAGGTGGCGGGCGTCGCACCTACACTTACCAGACTGGGACAGGAGCGGGGCGATCCCCGTTCACGGGCTTTGAGGACATGATGGGGGGCTATCGATCCCAGATGCCCCAGCAGGATGCAGAGGCCAGTCTGACATTATCCATGACGGAAGCCTTCAACGGTGCCCAAAAACGTCTGCAACTGGGGAGTGAGAGCTTTACCGTCCGGATCCCCTCCGGAGCTAAGCCAGGTAGCCGCATCCGCATTCCCGGCAAAGGGATGATCAATCCCATGACCCAGGAACGGGGGGATCTGAATGTGACGATCGACCTGGAGCCCCATCCCTTCTTCAAGTTCGAGGGGGATATTCTGGTCTGTGAACTACCGATCACTCCTGATGAGGCGGTGTTAGGGGCTCAGGTGCAGGTGCCCACCCCCGATGGCACGGTGACCATGCGGATCCCAGCCGGGGTGCAGTCCGGTCAGTCCCTCCGATTACGGGGTAAGGGATGGTCCTCTCCTCAACAACGGCGGGGGGATCAGTTAGTGCGACTCAAGATCGTGGTCCCCAAGGCGCCCTCCGAGCAGGAGAAGGAGCTGTATGAGAAGATCCGGTCCCTGAGGGTGGAGGATCCGAGGGCCAGTTTAGAGGGTGTGGGGTTGTAGCCTGAGTTGGTGATCTGCACTGTCATCCGGATCCCCCATACAGTCGATGTGTCCAGATGTAATCCTCCACAGCTGGCGGCACGAGGTAACGGATCGAGCCCCTCTTTTGCACCTGCTCTCGAATAAAGGTGGAGGAGATCTCAATGATCGGAGCCTCTAAGATCTGGGCTTGAATCGGCAGCTGTTGACGGACGGAGGCGATCACCTGCTCAGCCTCTTGAGGAGCCACACGGGGAGCCACGATCCAGTGACAGAGCTGTACCACTCGCTCCACCTGAAACCAACTGGTTAGATCCGCCAGGGCATCCACCCCGATCATCCAATGCCATTCGGTCTCGGGTTCCTCCTGGACCAGCTCCTCCAAGGTTTTGACGGTATAGGAGCGTCCCTGGCGTTGGATCTCCCGGTCGCTACAGAGAAACTGGGGATGATCGGCAATGGCCAACCGCACCATCTGCAACCGATCCGCAGAGGAGGCTCCAGGGGCAATCACTTTATGGGGCGGGTCTCCCGCCGGGATCCACAACACCTGATCCAGCTGAAACTGATCCAGAGCCCGATCCGCCATGATCAGGTGACCGTGATGGACGGGGTTGAAGGTACCTCCCAGGAGGGCCACTCTGCGGGTGGGGGAGGATCCAGAGGCGATGGATCTAGACATAGAGGTTGGAACACCAGCGCGAGAGCAACATCAGGGGATCGAGATCCGGATCGAGATTAATCCGGCACACTCAGGTGAGCGATGGCCGCCCGCAGCCACTCCTCGGTGGTGGTGGCCTGGGTTTGACGGGCAAGGGTCTGTAGGGCTTGGGCGATCTCTTGAGGTCGATACCCCAGGGCCAATAGCGCCATCTCCACATCCTCCTGCAGCTCCACCGGAGGTCCCCCCAAGGCACCCTGCAGATCGGCGGTATCCCGTCGCCAATGGGCCAGCTTTGCCCGCAGCTCCAGGGCCAACCGTTGGGCCGTCTTCGATCCCACCCCAGGGGTGAGGGCCAGCACCCGAGTGTTGTTGGAGACGATGGCCTGCACCAGATCCGACAGACTCAGAGTATTCAGCAATGCTAACCCCAGGGAAGGCCCAATACCAGACACTTTGATCAGCTCCGTGAACAGATCCCGCTCCGCTGCCGAGTCAAACCCGTATAGGATCAGCTCCGTCTCTCGCACCACCAGATGGGTATGGATCTGTAGACTCTCCCCAAGGGCGGGTAGGGTCTTGAGGAGTCGTTCCGGCACCTTGATCCGGTAGCCCACTCCCCCTACATTCAGGATCACGGCGCTCCGTTCCCCCGACTCCATGGCCGCCAGTCGCCCTTCCAGAAACGCGATCATGGCCTACAGCTGCAGCTTCTCGGTGACCTCCTGCTTCATCAGGCGATGCACCCGGTTCTGGATCCCCGTGATCCGATCGAAGGCGTCCATCAGCTGCAGCAGGTTACGAATATCCTCGATGGTCTGGCGGGTGTAGGGGGGATCGAGGGCTGGGATCAGATCTTGCTCCAGAGCTTGGAGCTCTCTCTCGTAGGCAGCCTGGGCTTTGGCCTGTCTTACAAAGAAGGGTAGGGTGGCGTAGCGCTTGCGATCCACACCGATCCAGTACAGTAGGGCATCATCCAGCGTGGAGCCGGGAGGGCTACTGGGGTTGAGGGGTGGCAGCTTGAGGGCGCCTAGGGAGCTGGTACCCGCAAAGCGATGGACATACAGATAGTTCTCCAATTCCTCCGTCAGCCGGGAGCATTCCGCCACATCGTCATTGCCAGCAGAGGGGTGAAGGGAATCATCAGCCATCGGTAACCCTGGTTTCTACGAGACCTCTATTCTAAGGTGGCTTTTGGGATCTGAGCTAGGGATCCGCCTACCCCAAGCTCAACACTGGCGGAGCATAGGACAACTAGGGTAACACACGCCACCTGTCGGCATCCTCAGGGTAGCCGTTGGCAGGGGAAATCGATATGATCGCCTCGGATATGGGAGTAATCAGGATCCTCTAAGTCGCTGAACAACATCGCATGGCAGAAGTTTCACGCACCTCAGGACAACAGAAAGGAGATCAAGGGGAGACTTTGGTCTGCGATCACCTTCAACACCAGGGGTGGCAGATCCTGGCCCAGCAGTGGCGTTGTCGGTGGGGAGAGCTGGATGTGGTGGCCCGTAAAGGGACGACCCTGGCCTTTATCGAGGTTAAAACCCGAGGACAGGGCAACTGGGATGTCTCCGGGCGATTGGCGATCAATTACCGCAAGCAACAGAAACTGATCCGAGCGGCGATGGCATTTCTGAATCGCTTTCCCCATTTGGCCGAGCTCAACTGTCGGTTTGATGTGGCCCTGATCCAGCAGCGCTCCGCTTCTAAGCAGACATTATGGGACTATATTCCTGCTGCCTTTGAGGTGGAGTGAGCTGCAGATCTAGGTAAGGTACGTTCAGTGGAATGACGGTGAATGTGGAGTAGAGTTAGTGTCCACCCATTTTGTGACCGATCTCCTCAAGATCTGCCGATTCGATCGGGCTCTCATAGACAAACTCCCCACCCGTCATCACCACGATCCGATCCGAAAGCTTTAATAACTCCTCCAGATCCTCACTGATCAATAACACCGCCACTCCCCGATTGCGAGCCTCGATCAATTGAGTGTGAATGTAATC
The DNA here is from genome assembly GCA_964429885.1 of uncultured bacterium. Classification (GTDB taxonomy): domain Bacteria; phylum Cyanobacteriota; class Cyanobacteriia; order Thermostichales; family Thermostichaceae; genus CAYSEO01. Next base: position 23,783 of record CAYSEO010000004.1, on the reverse strand, counting down.
TACTGCCGCAAAGTCCAGACCAAAGCAGGGGTTAGCTGCGATCAGCACCTGTGGATCTCCGGAAAGCTCTCGGGCCAACACCGCCCGCTGCACGTTCCCCCCGGATAGATCTTGAATGGGTGATTGAGGTGAGGGAGTCTTGACTTTGAAGAGTGAGATCAATCCCTTGGCGGAGCTCCAGATCTGATTCCAGATCAATAACCACCCCCTAGACATCGGTTGCCGATCATAACTCCTGAGGGCCAGGTTTTCCGCCACACTCATATTGGGGATCGAGGCATTGCGCAGAGGCTCCTCCGGTAAACAGAAGATCCGATGTCGTAACATCTCCGCTCGGGTCGCCTTGAACGCCTCCCCATGGACCCGGATCTGACCGGCCACCGCCGGACGTTGCCCCGCCAGAACTTCCATCAGTTCCCGTTGACCATTACCTGAGACCCCCGCGATCCCAACGATCTCTCCTGCCTCCACCGATAGGTTGACCCCCTTGACCGCTGGCAGACCATTGTCTCGATCCGCCCCCAGATCCTGTAGGTGTAACCGGATCTCCCCCTCAGATCGCTCCGCCTTCTCCAGAGCCACCTCCGTGCGCTGCTGCCCCAACATTAGCTGAGCCATATCCGCTGTGGTCAGATCTCTAACGTGACCGGCTCCTGCCAGCTTGCCCCGTCGCAATACCGTCACCTCGTCGGCAAAGGCTGTGACCTCTCGAAACTTATGGGTGATCAACAATACACTCAACTGTCCCACCAGCACAGACTGCCGTATCAACCCCAACACCTCATCCGCCTCCTCCGGTGTCAACACCGATGTGGGCTCATCCAGGATCAGGATCTGGCTGTTCAAATACAGCTGCTTGAGGATCTCCACCTTTTGTTTCTCCCCAGCCGCCAACTCCGCGATCGTGGCCTTGAGATCCACATGGAAGGGAGCCTGTTCCATGAAGGCAGTCAGCTTGCTATGCTCCAACTGCCAATTGATCCAGCCAGGGGTATCAGGTCGAGCCAAAATCAGGTTCTCAGCCACCGTCATGGCGGGAACGGAGGTAAAGTGTTGATACACCATGCCGATCCCATAGCGATAGGCATCCTTGGGGCTATTGATCCGACGAGATTGCTGCCCAATCAAAATATCCCCACCATCAGCGTGGTAGAAGCCCATAATACACTTCACTAGAGTACTTTTTCCGGCCCCGTTTTCCCCCAATAGGGCATGAAAAGTACCCGGTTTCAAGATCATATTGACCTGATCCAGAGCCACCAAAGCGCCAAACCGCTTGGTCAGGTTGACCACCTCTAACTCAGGGGGAGAGGCTTGGGGTTCTGTTGTCGTAACTGTTTCAGTGAGGGTCATGGATCGGTCCTGGAACGCCAATGGCCATCCGTCATCAGTATCAGAGCAGAGTCCAGGGAAAAGTAGTACAGGGTACAATCCATCTCCACAGCTCTAGATCGTCAATGTGATCCCGCTGCCATCGTGGTATGCGGCCAAGAGCAGCTGCATGGTGGTACGCCAAACGATCGATCCATCCTGAGCAATGGCGATCGCCCCAAACTCCCGCTGTCGCGTGCGAGCCTCTGTGAATGATCGATCCATGGCCTCTATCAAGCTGAGACCATCGGTTACCCGCACCACGATCCGGGTCGCCAACCCCTCATCGATGATGTCCTCCCCCACACCCGTACAGCTGACTCCAGCCTGATCGGTGGCATAATTGCCCGCTGGCATAGCGGAATCACTCACCCGCCCGATCCGTTCCAAGCCTCGTCCCCCGGTCGAAGTGGCCGCTGCGATCCGACCCTGCTCATCCAACGCTACGGCCCCAACGGTGCCCACCGCCACCGAGGTCAGGACCCGATCCGACTTCTGACTGTTGTGTAGATCGATCCATTCCTGTAAGCGCTTCTCCGTCAGGGGAGTATAAACAGGCACCTGCAGCTCTCGGGCTAGCTCCGCTGCACCAGATTCCGCCACGACTCGATCTGGACTGGATTGCAGGGACTGAGCCAATCGGATCGGATTCTTGACCCGACTAACATTGATCACGCCACTGAAGGCTTGCCGCTGGCTGGTCATCAAGGCCGCACTCATCCGGATCTGACCATCAGACTGTAACACCGAGCCCGTACCGGCATTGAACAAGGGATCATCCTCTAATTCCTCACAGGCCAAGGTCACCGCCTGCTCTGCTGAGGCTCCCTGCTGCAGCACCCCGTACACCGAATTGATCACCCCCCGTAGAGAGGATCGCACGGAGTCAGCACTCTTCTCTCCATCCAAAGCACTGCCCGCTCCGCCATGGATGATCAACTTCGGCTGTACCATGCTCTCCTCCTGGGTCCCTTCGCTAGGGATCAGCTATCAAAACAAGATCACAGTGTACTCTGGGTCCTGGCCCGATGACAGCCCTTAGGGTCTAGGCTGCACCCCACTGAAAGCGGCGATCCGATCTAAGAGAAACTCAGCTGCCGTGATCCGCAGGGGTTGAGAGCTCTGTCGAGTCCATCCCCATACGGTTTGAGGCTGATCCCAGATCTGTAGATGAGACACAAACGGATCGGCATAGAACCCGTCCTCACCCCGACCGAAGAATAGGCCATTCCAATGGGTCTCTAGATCGTGGCTGAGACGAGCGACTCGGCGAGGACTGGGACATAGATCCAGGCTCCCCAAAGGCACACACCAGCCATCCACCGCGATCAAGCCCAGGTCACCAGACCACAGCCAACTCAAACCTAGGGCTCCAACCACCCCGGCACTAAAGGCCGCGATCACTAACGGCTGCAGTGGATCAAGGCCTTGCTTCAATAAATAGCGATAAGTGTTCAATCCATCCCAGGTTTGATCCTCGATCCAGATCACCTGTGGGAACTGCTCCCGATACGGTTCTAAAAAACGATGAAACCCCCGGTTCGTAACCCGATTCTCCTCCGTCCAATCTGCTCCTGGCAGGATCACCAAACTCCAACTCATCCCGCTGTCACCGATACATCCTCAATGCGTACCGTGGGAAAGGAGCGAGTTCCCCCAAACACCGTCACCTCCTCCGAGATCGCCGAGATCGAGCGCAGACAGTCATACAGATTACCCGCGATCGTGGTCTCCAAAATGGGTCGCCATTCCCCCCCTTGGAGCAAGAAACCACCCTTCACAACCCCAGAGAAATCCCCCGTGATCGGATTAACGCTATCTGACAGACGGGTCACCCAAATACCCCGCTCCACTGCAATCAGATCTGCCAGTGACGTTCGCCCCGGTCTCACCTGTAAACAAGCCGGCCCCACCCCCGGTAGAGATCCTGCTCTCCCTGTGGCATGTCCATTGGAGATCGCCCCTGCAGCCCTGGCCTCATAACTGTTGTAGAGGTAATTGCACAGAATCCCCTCATTAATCAAGGGGGTGATCTGGCGGGGAATGCCCTCCCGATCAAAAGGGGCGATCGGAAACCCTGGTAATCCAGCCCCCTCTTCAATCACCGTCAGTACCGGTGAGGTGATCAGCTGACCCAACTTACCGGCCAAGGGACTCTTGCCCTGACGCACTGCATCCGCCCCCAGAGCCCGCAGCAAGCTCCCCAAAACCGATCCCACCACCTCCGGCGGTAGCATGATCGGCCCGCGAAAACTCTCCCCTGGCCGCGCCCCCAGAGCCCCCACACACTTGGAGACGAACCGATCAAAGGCGACCTCTAACTGCGGGATCAGCTGCTCCACCCGTTGCACCGTATCGCCATCATAGGCAAAGCTGCCCACCTGATCCCCTTCGATCGCCATGCCAAACAGGGATCCCCCAGCTCGTGCCCCATGGTGACTCGCCTCCACCCCCTGGGAGGACACCACCGCCATCACCGATTCCTCCATGGCCAGGGAGCCACTATCCACCGTAATTCGACTGTCTTGATCCTGCACACGAGCCAATAGATCCGAGCCCCACTGGGTCAGGGTTTGTGGATCCAGGTTCAAGAGCTCCGGATCCAGCTCCGTCGGCGTCTCGGGAATCGGTTGTGGATCCGGCAGTCCGTTGATCGGATCAGCGGGGGAGGCCTGAGCTAGGGTCACGGCCTCAGCCGCCACCTCCGCCAGATCCTCGGGTTGATTGGAGGTGGCAAACCCTAACCGCCCTCCGCAGAACACCCGGATCCCGAAGGTGGTTTCTGAGGTAACCCGTGCCAGGTTCAGATCATTCTTTTCAAACCCAACCTCGATCTCTCGATCTGAATTGGCATAAACCTCTGCCTGATCGGCTCCCGCTTGTAGGGCCAGTTTGACCCCCTGTTGACAGAGATCCCGAAGATCAGCCTCCCCATAGAGCGGCACCCCGCTGCTGTGTCCTTGCCCCTGCATGATCGGTTGCCTCTTAGAAACCACTTGAGGCTTCGACGTAAACAATCGCCTCCTCGAGGCCGGTGCTCAACACCTCATCGCGACATTCCATGCGTCCGACCACGCGATACCCTTGATCCAATAGATCACGAGCTTCTGGAGATTGCTTATTGACGTCGTAGAGTCTCTGGGTTAGGGCCGCAACATCCACCGGGCAGCCTGGGTTTCCCTGTAAGCCAGAGGTCCTCTCCACCTCGATCGTGCCCTGAGCGTAGTAATAATCCCCTGCGATCGTGTCCGGTTGTTTACCCTGGGAACAGGAGCCCAATAGCAGTGTGATCACCGCCAGCCCCATCATCAACCACCGTCTTAGGCTCGTCATTACGATCCCCTTAAAGCTCCCTTTGCTCCAATCCAATTGGTCCTGATCTGACCGCTTTATAGCATACAGCTATCTCCTAGTCGCCCTAGCCCGCCTATTGCCAGGTGGAAGAGCACAGAATTAGGATGCCAGCCCTGAGGATGTCGGATAGAGTTGGCCTTAGGACTTGCGGGGGATAAGCACGCCATGATCGGGAAATGGAGTTGGACATTAGGGATCGTGCTGTGGGGCTCTGTGGGATGGCAGGCCTCAGCCTGGGCTCAGGAGGTGTCGCTGCCGCCTCTGGAGACAGGGGTTTCTATCGATCTCTCCACCCAACAGCAGGTGAGTGATTCCCTGGTGATCCTGTGTGAGGGACTGCGGTGTGAGGGATACCGGCGGGATGTGCGGGTGCCGATCCGGCAGGGAGACACCCTAGAGGTGCTGCAGACTCGACTGGTGGACGCGATGCGGGCGGAAGTAGATCGGGTCTTTACCGCCTCCACCCCGGTACCGGAGCGAGTGGTGATCACGGGTTATGCGTTTGCTGGCAGCCCTGCATTGGTGACCCGCGAGGTGCCCTTGTTCCTCATGTTTGTACCACGTCATCGCTGGCTAGTAGGCCGCTATGGGGTGGAACAGGATGGCATCTACTACAATTCTCTGGTGGAATCTCAGCTTGAGGATCTGTTGGTGATTGCTGCTGAGGAGCCTCCCGAGGCAGGCGGGGCAGGTGAGGAGCTCGATCTGCCAGAACTGCCGCCCGTGGAAGGTGAGGCAGCAGGGGGAGATGCCTTGCCCGGCCAGATCGAACGTCGTCCGATCAGTCCTTAAGTTGGCTTCAGGCCATCCCACTGAGGTTGGTATCATACCGATCCTCTACTTAGTGCTATCGCTGTTTAAGATCAACGCATGATAGAGGGGCTCGACGTTGCGATCACAGTATTGCGGTTCGGGAGTCCCACAGAGAAGCTGCGTTGCTCACCTCCTATGATCGCTACCGTCACTCGATGGGGGGCAGGCACCTGTCGGGAGGAGAATACGAAGGTCTCTCGGCTGACAGCCACCACCCCACCCACTGGGATCCTGCGGGAGAGGGTTTGCTCGCCACCTCCAGTTAAGGAGACCTCCACCTCTACCTCCTCAAGCTCTCCGACGGGGCCGGAAAAGGAGACCTCCACCTCATACTGATCTGGTAGTTGGACGGTGATCGGATATTCCGTCGCGATCACAGGACCGAATTCGGGGATCACAATGATGGCGACATCTCGAATATCATCGATGAACCGACTATCGGGCTGACTTTGGCGACGTTCGCTGCGGGTGGAAAATACTGTGCTGCGGGCCTGCAGGATCTTGACATTAGGTGGGGCCGCCTCTGCTAAGCTCACTAACCGCTGGCGATAGGATTGTAGGTCCTCAGCTCGCTGGGGTTGGACCCCCAATAACTGGTCGACGATCTCAATGGCTTGCTCCCAATCTTGATCCCCTACACTCCGTTCCAACTGGTTGTATAGCCGGGGGAGGGGATCGGAGGCACTGGATTGAGCCCTCACCTCAAGGCAGGGGAACAGGAGTAGACTGATAGTCAAGATCAGGAAGCGGCTGTTCATACTCAGTCATGGGATGAATCACTCCATCATCCTAGTCAAGACTTTGCCGCATTGGGGTATGGAGACCTATGGATGTTACACACTCAGGATCTTGGCAAACGGTTGGGCCAACACTGGCTCTGGACTGGGGTTAGCCTCTCGATCACACCGGGATCTCGTTGGGGGTTGGTGGGAGCCTCCGGATCAGGGAAATCTATCTTGATGCGGGCTTTGGCGGGTCTGGTGCCTGTGGATGTGGGTCAGATCGAGTTTCGAGGACAATCCTTGGCTCAGTGGTCCATGCCGGAGTATCGAGCTCAGGTGCTCTATGTCTCGCAGCGTCCAGTTGTTTTTGAGGGATCCGTAGAGGATAATTTAAGGTCTGTTCTCAACCTTAGGGTTCACCAGGATCGGGTCTTCAATCGAGACCGGATGACAGGCCATCTAACTCAGTTGGGGCGATCTAGCGACTTTCTTGCTCTATCTGCCACCACACTCTCAGGTGGAGAAGGACAGATCCTCAGTTTGCTACGAGCTTTGCAATTGGACCCGCAGATCCTGTTACTGGATGAGCCCACGGCCTCCTTAGATCAACAAACAGCCCATCAAATGGAGCAACTGATCGAGGATTGGCACAGCCAGGAGCCCCAACGAGCCTGTGTTTGGACCAGCCATAGCGATCAGCAGATTCAGCGAGTTAGCGATCAACAATACACCCTGGGGGGCAACTCATGACTGAGGCCGCTTATCTCTCGATCTCCTCTGGTCAGTTGGCTCTATCCGCGCTGCTGATCTTGATCAATGTCGGGCTATCCTGGCGGCTGCGCTTAGGTTTAGCATCCTCATTAGGGACCGCGACGGTGAGAACGATCCTCCAGCTGTTGCTGATTGGCTACATTCTGGAATGGTTATTTCAGCAGGAGAATCCCTTCTTGATTCTGTTGATCGCGATCGTCATGACCAGTGTGGCGGGCATCTCGGGGGTGAATCGCACTAGCCGTCGTTTCGCCGGGATCTATTGGAACAGTCTGCTATCCATTCTGGCTTCCTCAGCGCTGATCACTGGGATCTCAATGGTGGGTATTCTGCGGGTGGATCCCTGGTTTGATCCCCAGTATCTGATCCCGTTGTTGGGCATGATCTTGGGGAATACATTGAACGGGATCTCTTTGGGTTTGGAGCGCTTTATGGAAAGTTTGGTGACCCAGAAAGATCAGATCGAGGCTCTCTTGGCTCTGGGGGCAACTCGATGGGAGGCGGCTCACGGTCAACTGAAGCAGGCGATCCGAGTGGGGATGATCCCGATCATTAATTCTATGACAGTGGTCGGGCTGGTGAGTTTGCCAGGGATGATGACAGGTCAGATCCTGGCGGGGGCCTCTCCTGTGGATGCGGTGCGCTATCAGATCGTGATCATGTTTATGATCGCGTCAGGTACAGCTTTGGGAACTCTGGGGGTCGTACTTTTGGCCTTCCTAAGGGTATTTAGCGCTCAACATCAATTGAGGTTAGATCGGTTGTCAGGGCAGTAGATCGTGGGAATCTTATAGGTCCTTAGTCACGTCTCTTCAGAGGAGCCGGTTCAGTTAAGGGTTCCTGGGGAAAATAGCTTCACAGCTCCTGCTGCCAATGCCAAGACAAAGCCGACCACGACGGATCGGTTAATAAACTCCTGAGTAAGTAGATCTCAACCACATCTTTCTGGAGGACCTCAAACTTGAGTTGGACTTGCTCAACCTTGGTATCGACATCCTTGGGAAGATCGGTAAGCTTATAATCCATACCTTTGCCTAGATCCTCAACCTTGTAATCCAGACGATCCAATTTCTGGCTGATCTGTCCTAATACCTCTGCCAACGAATAGGTCACCGTCGTTGGAGATTGAGTCATTACACCCCCCAAGCAGAGAAAAGCGACTCAGCGATCTTAGCTCAGATCCAGATCAGAGCTCAGTAGAGGGGTAAAGATGCAGTCTGGATGGGTACGCATGAACTCATCCGAGTCCTTCAGCTCAATCACTGATTCAACCCCCTGGGGAATGGACCCATCGACTTGACCTCAGATCCAAGCTGCCTTAGAACAGTATGCACACCCTATGGACGAATGGTTATGTCTCTCTCCTCCCCTCATCCGATCCGAGTTGGCATCGGTGGACCGGTGGGATCAGGTAAAACGGCTCTGGTGGAGAAGCTCTGCTTGGCCCTCCGGGATCATCTCTCCCTAGCTGTGGTGACCAATGATATCTATACCCGTGAGGATGCGGAGTTCCTGGTGCGGGCTCAGGCTTTGGAGGCGGAGCGGATCCTGGGGGTGGAGACGGGGGGCTGCCCCCATACGGCGATCCGAGAGGATGCCTCTCTTAACTTGGATGCCATTGCTTTCTTGGAGACCCGATTTCAACCGGATCTGATCCTGGTGGAGAGCGGCGGCGATAACCTGGCGGCCACCTTCAGTCCGGAGTTGGTGGATAGCTGCATCTATGTGATCGATGTAGCGGAAGGGGACAAGATCCCCCGTAAGGGCGGCCCTGGGATCACCCGCTCGGATCTGTTGATCATTAACAAGATCGATCTGGCTCCCTATGTGGGGGCGGATCTGGAGGTGATGGCTCGGGATGCCACTCGGATGCGGGGGGAGCGGCCTTTCCTGTTCACGAATCTGCGATCGGGCCAGGGGTTGCCCCAGGTGATCCAGTGGCTGGAGCGGGAGGTGTTATTTCAAGCCGTGATCTCGACGGCTGTGGGGTGAGATGCGGATCACTCCAGGACGGGCGGAGTTAACCCTGAGATGTCGTCTAGAACAGACGATTGTTGATCATCAGTATTCCCAGGCCCCCCTACAATGGCTCGGCCCCTTAGGATCCCAGGGATCGAGACCTCTCTTCTACCTGCGTAATCCCAATGGTGGCCTCCTGGATGGTGATGATCATCAGATCACTCTGAGCCTTGGGACAGAAACCAGCCTGGAGATCCGCAGCCAGGGCGCCACCCGTGTCCATCCCGGCGAAGCCCAACAGATCACCCAGATCACCCTGGAGGCCGATAGCACCCTGATCTGGATCCCCCATCCCCTGATCCCAGGCGCCAATAGTCGATTTCAACAACAGGTGATCGTGGAGATGGATCCGACAGCCCGATTGGCCTACGGGGAGGTGTGGACCGCAGGACGGATCGGCATGGGGGAGTGTTGGCAGTTTCAGAGGCTGACGAACGAGTTACAGGTGTGGCTCCGATCCGATCCCCAGCCCTTGCTCTGGGAACGGATGGATCTGCATCACCCCCATGATCGAGTGCAGACGGCAGGGGTATTGGGAACCTGGACCTGTTGGGGATCCCTGTATCTGTTGGGGGATTGGGAGCCTGTGAGCTGGCCCACCTCAGCAACCCAGTGGTCCGTCGAGATCAGCGATCCTCGATGTTCAGGGCAGATCTTAAGGCAGGTGGGGGATCAGTCCCTGGGGATCTGGTCAGTGTTTCGAGATACACTAACCCAAGGAAGGTGGTAGGGTGATCAGGAACTTGAGTCGGCTGGAATGGGCATGTTTGGGGGCTCCAAAAATCGGCGTCGGAACCAGGGATTGTGGGGATATGCGATCCTCAGTTACGAGCGATTCGCGGCCTTTGTCGCTTTCTCCAATCTTTGTCTCGTCCTGTTCGATCTGAGCTATGTGCCCCTGCGGGACTTCTGGTTACAGGGCCGGGTCCAACCCTTGCAGCCTTTCGCGATCTTGATCAACACTGCCACCAACTCTGAGATCGCCAACTGGACCCTGGAGATCTGGCCCCTTGGCATTAATACAGGCACCTCCATCGTCACCCGTCTCTACGATCCAGTGAAAGGGATCGAGCCGAACCCGGAGACGCAGCAGTATCTGGAACGGGTGGATCGGCTCCGGGATGAGCTGGAGGGTCGAGAGACAGATCCTGAGGCATTGGAGGAGGAGCTGAGTCGCTTGGAGGTGATCTTAAGTCAGTTAAGATCCCAGAGTCGGGAGATCATTGATACGGATCCCTTTGCTTTGGCGGGTAAAAGCGGTCAGCTGGCCAAGATCAATAATCTGATCGTTGAGTATCTTCAGGATCATGAGCCTTCACCCAGCTCAGCGAAAGAAGCCTTCGATATCTTCTGGAGTGTGGATTACCTCTCCGACGGCACTCAGGAAAAGCTCACTTTCTTTCAAGAGGAGTTGCGTCCTTTATTTGAGGTCAACTACTTCCGACCGATCGGGGAGAGCGGTGGCTTTGTGGACTATTTCCCAGCTCTGGATACTTGGTTTGCATTGTTCTTTCTGGGGGAATTTATTGTCCGGACCCGCTGGATCAGTTGGCGGAAGAAGCGGGTCAGCTGGGTCGATGCGGCCCTCTGGCGTTGGTATGATGTCTTCCTCTTCTTACCCTTTTTCCGGTTTATGCGAGCCATCCCAGTGGTGATCCGTTTAAAGGACTCCGAGTTTCCCTTTCTGGAGCATATTCAGGAGCAGATCATCCAAGGACTGCTGGGCAGTTTCGCTGGGGAACTCACCGAGGTGGTGGTGGTTCAAGTGCTCAATCAGATCCAGGGATCGATCCGTAAGGGCAATTTGAATCGCATGTTACCCAAACCCGGTAAGCAGAGTACCTATGTCGATCTCAATGACATCAATGAGCTTCAGGAGATCGCCAATCTGTTGGTGGAGGCAATCGTCTATAAAGTTTTCCCCAAGGTGCAGCCCGATCTGGAGGAGTTGCTCAAATACAATGTGCAGCAGGCCCTAAAACAGTTACCCGGATCTCAAAATCTCCAAGGTTTTCCTTTCACCAGCGGATTCTACACTCAGTTCAGTGAGCAGATGGCCATACAGCTAACCCAGGGTCTGTACAATGGCATCACCGCAGCCTTAAATGATCCCAAGGGGGCTGAACTGACTCGACAACTGACGGAAAACTTTGGGGAAGCTCTGATGGATGAGCTAAGAGAACGGCGATCTTTAGAAGAGTTACAAGATCTATTGGTGGATTTCCTGGAGGAGGTCAAGGTCAACTATGTACGGCAGACTGCTCTGCAGGATGTGGAGTCGTTGTTAGAACAGACTCGAGAGTTACGACAGCGAGCCCAACCTTAAGCCCTGGGTAAGTAGATCAGCAAAAACGTTTATACAGTCTATATAGTGCGTGTCAAAGCAATTTTGCCGATCTACTTATTTAAGGTTTACTTAATAATTTAGCTCTTGCAGATCCACGCAGAAAGACAGGGCAGGAACCGGAGTGGAGTGACATGATCAGGTGTCCTGTTCGGATTCCTCCCTTGAAGCCCGCTTCATCCGCGTCTCCCCCTGATCTGGATACCCTCACCCTAGGAGCAGCCCTCCTGACAGTACTGTTCTGGGCCTCTGCCTTTGCTGGGATCAACGTGGGTCTCAAGGCCTACAGTCCGGTGGAACTGGCCCTGCTACGCTATCTGGTCGCCTCCGTCGCCTTTGGGATCCTCGGGGTGATCTACCGTATTCGGGTTCCCAAGCTACGGGATCTACCGATCTTTGGGGTGTTGGGCATCCTGGGAGTTTCTGGGTATCATACCGCCCTCAGCTATGGTCAACAGACGGTCAGTGCAGGAGCTGCCAGTTTGTTGATCGCCTCAGCCCCGATCTTTACGGTCCTCTGGGCGGTCGTCTTTCTAAAGGAACGGCTCCGACTCTGGGGCTGGTTGGGGATCGGCCTCAGCTTCACGGGGATCGCCTTGATCGTTTGGGGAGAGGGACAGATCCTCCGATTCGAGCCTGCGGCCCTGATCGTGTTGCTGGCAGCGGTCATGGTGAGTGGCTATGTCACCCTCCAGAAACCCCTACTGCGTCACTACAGCCCCCTAGAGGTGACTGCCTATGCCGCCTGGATCGGCACGCTCATGTTGGGGATCTTTCTGCCCAGTCTCTGGAATGCGCTGCCCCAAGCCTCTCTAGACTCCACCCTAGCGATCGTCTATCTGGGGATCTGTCCCACCGCCATCTCTTATACCACCTGGGGCTTTGTGCTCTCCCGGCTGCCTGCCTCGATCACCGTCAGCTTTCTCTACCTATCTCCCCCCCTAGCCATCGTGATCGCCTGGTTGTGGTTAGGGGAGATCCCGACCTTACTGTCTATTCTGGGAGGGTTGCTGGCTTTGGCGGGGGTAATCGTGGTCAACCTCAAAGGGCGATCATTGTGATCTCAGCAGCGTCCTGATCTCCCTTGTCTACAAAAGGATCACCCTGAACCTTTGCCGTTTACTCAGACCGTAGACTAGAGTAAAACCATTTAGGACCGTTGTTGGAGGATGCCACTAGTGGCGCTGCCGCAGACCGCAGATCCCGATCTGGAATGGGATCTCTCAGACCTGTATCAAGGCTTTCGGGATCCACAGTTTGCCCAGGATCTTGCCGCCGTCCAGGAGCGGGCCCATCAGTTTCGTGATCGCTATCTGGGTCAGATTCCTCAACTCCGGCCTGCAGATATCGCGACGGCTCTGGGGGAGCTGGAGAGCATCCACACCCAATGTGACAAGCTGGGGGCCTATCCCCAGTTACGGTTTGCCGCCGATACTCGAGATAGCGAGGCCAAACGCCATCTGGATCGGGTCCAGGAGGCCGTCACCGAGGTGGGGAACCAGGTGCTGTTCTTTGCTCTGGAACTGCAGCAGTTGCCCCCCAAGGCGTTCGCTCAGCTCAGCGCCCATCCCCGTCTCTCCTCCTACGCCCATTTCCTCTCCCGTCTGGCTCAATACCGCCCCCACCAGCTGCAGGAATCCATCGAACAGATCCTTAATGAGACCCAGCTGACCGGACGAGAGGCCCTGATCAAGCTGCGCCAGATCCATCTTGGCTCTCAAACCTTTCCCTCCGTCACCACTCCCGAGGGCAAGACCGTGACGATGGAACCCGAGCTCAACGCTCTCAGCCGCCATGGCAAGCCGGAGGTGCGCCTCGAGGCCTACCGATCTGTGCGTCGGGTCCTGGAGGATCACAACCCACTGTATGGCTTCATCCTCAATACCTTAGTTCAGGATCATCGCTTGGATAGCTCCCGGCGGGGCTATGACTCCACCCTGACCAAGCAGCTTCTGGTGGATGAGGTCTCACTCACGGTGTTCGATGCGGTGATGGACTGTACTCGGGATCGTTTCGATCTGTTTCAGCAGTACTACCGCCTCAAGGGACGGGCCATGGGTCGAGTGATCCGCATCTGTGATCTCTACGCCCCCTGGCAGGAGGAGGAGGATCATTACATTCCCTATGGTGAGGGAGTTAATCTGCTGATGCAGGCCCTCCAGGAGTTCTCCCCCAGCTATGCGGAACAGGCCAAACCTTTCTTTGAGCACCGCTGGGTGGATGCCAAGGTGCGACCTGGCAAACGGGGCGGAGCCTTCTGTGCTCCTGTCAACGGTCTCCACAGCTACCTGCTGCTCTCTTATACCCACAGTTATGACTCCGTCTTTACCCTGGCCCATGAGTTGGGTCACGGCATTCACTTCGAGCGGATCCGAGATCATCAGTCCTATCTGAATAGTGATCCCCCCATGGTGATGGCTGAGATCGCCTCCACCTTCAACGAGCTGTTGCTGTTGGATCACCTGCTCAAGCACAATCAGTCCAATCCTGATCCACGCTTGACCCGTAGCCTACTGGCTCGACAACTGGAGGATCAGCTCAATCTCCTGTTTCGTCAGAGCACCATCAGCCGTTTGGAATTAGAGCTACACCAACGGGCCACCCAAGGTAGTTTCGATCACGAGTTCATCAACGAGACCTGGCTGCGGCTGTATCAGGATCTGTGTGGGGACGCGGTGGAGTTACTGCCGGAACACCAGTTCGATTGGGCTCGGATCGGTCACATCTTCTTCAAACCCTTCTACTGCTATAACTACACCCTCAGCTTTATGGTGGCGATCGTTTGCTACCAACACTATCAGCAACAGGGCAAGGAGTTCGTCCCCAGCTATCTGCGGCTGTTGGATATAGGAGGCTCGGAGAGTCCAGAACGGGCGTTGCGATCGGTGGGCATCGATCTGGGGGACCCACACACCATCAATCAAGCCCTGGACTACACGGAATCTTTAATCGAACAATTGGAAGAGGTGATCGATGATTAGTCCCATCGTGATCGGGTCGTTGGCCCCTTCAGGATCCCCAAAGTGACTCCGCCTAAGATCAACACACCAGCCCCGATCAGACGGAGGGACACCGGCTCAGTGAGCAGGATCACCCCACCCGAAGCCGCCAACACAGGCACCAAGAGCTGCAGGATGGAGGCCTGAGCTGTCGTTAAGGTGCGCAGAACTCGATACCAGAGGGCATAGCCCAATCCCGAGGTGATTCCTCCCGAGATCAGAGCCAGCAGCATTCCCAGCGGCTGTAGATCGATGGCAGAGCAGGCAATGATACTGACCCCGATCCCCAGAGGAGCCGCCCGTGTAAAGTTCCCCGCCGTCATCACCACAGGCTGATCCACGCCTCGACCCCGGATCGAGTACAGACCCCAAGCGATACCTGAACCCACCATCAAGAGCGCCCCCGTCGGATCTGGAGCTGTGATCCCAGGGGAGACCAAATAGATCAACCCACCCATGGCCAGCATGGCGCCGATCCACTGCCGCAGTTGCAATCGCTCACCTGTCCTCACCGCCGCCCCCAACATCGTCCCCTGGACCGAGCCAAACAGGATCAGGGCACCCATACCAGCCGCTAGGGAGACATAGGCCAGAGAGAAGGCAGCAGCATAGACAAACAGAGCCAGGGCTGAGATCCAGGAACCCGAGGTCAGGATCTGGGATCCTCTCAACCGCTTGGCGAGCATGAGTAACACCAGGGAGCCACTCACCAAGCGTAGGGTGGTGAAGGAGAGGGGATCGATCAAGGCGTTCTCAAGGGCCAAACGTCCCAGTAGGGAGTTAGCGGCGAAAGCGATTAGGGCCAATCCCGTGAGCAGGATCGTGAACAACTGCTGATGATCCATCCGTTTCCGATCCATCCCATGATGGGCTAGCGTACCTGTGTTTGGGAGATACACCGGATCGGAGAGAGGCTCCATCGTCTGCCCTCCTCACCCATCCCCCTGCATGGCCAAGGTGGCGTTTTGAGATCCCTCATCCAGATAGCTAAAGCGCCGTAGAAAGAACTCCAAGGTTTGCTCCCGGATCTGTCCCTGCCCCACCAGCACATCCCCGAAGTAGGCCTCCTGACGTTTCTGCCGCTTGAGGGCCTCCGTCAACTGCCCTGATGTGATCAATCCCGCCGCCTTGATCGCCTCCCCCACCGCCGGTCGGTCTGAGATCTCCGGTAGCCAGGACCGACGTAACAAACTCATAAACTCCACCGTCTCCCAACTCACCCAGCCCCGTTGCGCCAGGATCTCTCCCAATAGCATCTGCGAGTAGCGACGTTTGCCACTGACCTCCTGGATCTGAGTCTCGTGCACTAACCCAGCCTCCACCAACAGCTCCCCGATCCTCTGATGCTCCTGATGATCCTCTGGAGTCGGGGTCCTAACCTCGTGAAAGCTGCCATGGACACGAGTCCCAAACCGGATCTGGTCCCGATCCTTCAACTCATAGACCTCATGGATCCGTCGCCGATTGGCAAACACCCCGTTCGCACTGGCTTTCCCTTTGCCATCCCCATCCGCCAGCCAATAGCTGATCCCACTCCCTTGGCGAGTTAAGGTAAAGGTGGCGTGGACGCGAGAGATATAAGGATCTTGCAGCGGCACATGGCAGTTACTATCCCGCCCTAATCTCAACACGGGCCGAGACAGGAAGATCACCTGTGCCTGGGTGTCCAGACCATCCGCCTCCCCGACATTCGGCTTGATGATCAGCAGACAGGGTCGGGAGAAACGACTCAGATCAGCTTCTAAAACAAGGCTTTTGGCATACTCTCTACTCAGCATCTCCAATGATCTCCTGGACTGCCCTGGCATGAGGAACCCAAGTGGCGATGGGGCGATAGCATGGTCATCTTAGCAGCTTAGATCACCTCTATATCTAGGAGAATATCGGGATGGATCCACAGAGTGGTCCAGATCAGGTCCTCGATCGGTATTGGATGCAACGGTGTTTGGATCTGGCACAACGGGCTCAAGGGCTCACCGCCCCCAATCCCATGGTGGGAGCTGTGGTGATCCAAGATCAGCGGCAGGTGGGAGCGGGCTATCATCCGGGGGCGGGGCATCCCCATGCGGAGGTGTTTGCGCTACAAGAGGCTGGGGTCAAAGCCCAAGGGGCCACGCTCTATGTCAATCTGGAGCCCTGTAATCATTTCGGTCGCACTCCCCCCTGTACGGAAGCGATCCTCAAGGCGGGGATCCGGCGGGTGGTGGCGGGGATGGTGGATCCCAATCCTCAGGTGGCGGGCACGGGGTTAGAGCGATTGCGGGCGGCGGGGGTTGAGATCACGGCTGGGGTGGAGGAGATCGCCTGTCGGCGGTTGAATGAGGCTTTTTGCTTCGCCATTCTGCAAGGTCGCAGCTTTGGGATCTTGAAGTACGCCATGACTTGGGATGGCAAGATCGCCACTCGTACGGGTCACAGTCGTTGGATCAGTGGGGAGGAGTCCCGCCATCAGGTACATCAGTTGCGGGCGGTGGTGGATGCGGTGGTCGTAGGAGCAGGCACCGTGATCGAGGATGATCCGCAACTCACGGCTCGCTCGGTGGGGGCCAAGCGTCAACCCTTACGGGTGGTGTTGAGTCGAGATCTCTCCCGTCTACCGGCCTCCGCTCAGATCTGGGATCAGACTCAGGCTCAGACGATCATCTTGACCGGAGAGCAAGGGGATCTAGGACTTCAAAAGGATTGGCAACAGCGGGGGGTGGAGCTGGTGCTACTCCCAGAGCTCAGTCCGGATCAGGTTTCCCGATATCTGTATCAGAGAGGTTGTCTGGCGGTGTTGTGGGAGTGTGGGGGAACCTTGGCGGCTGCGGCTCTGGAATCAGGCGCGATCCAGAAGGTGATCGCCTTTGTGGCTCCCAAGATCATCGGTGGGGCAACGGCCCCAAGCCCAGTGGCAGGAGCCGGGATCGAGCAGATGTCTGAGGCTCTGCAGTTGCGAGATATTCAGTATCAGATCGTAGGAGAGGATCTGAGGATCGAGGGTTACGTCTCAGGAGCTTAGAGATCCATTTACTCCACAGTGAAATGTTGAAAGGCCTGATCCCGATCGAGGAGGCCCATTCCTTGGATCTCAACCTGACCTTGAGGATCTTGACCCGTAATCTCTCCGATCTTGATCATCCCTGGAATCTGCCGGATCAGATCTGCAGCTGCCTCACTGGGTAAACTCAACAATAATTCAAAATCTTCACCACCATAAAAGGCCCAACTCAAAGCCTGTTCTGGAAACCCCTGCCGTAGGGCTACCTCGATCGGGATCTGCTCCAGATCCACAATCGCTCTGACTTGACTGGCAGCACAGATCTGGATCAGGGCATCCGCTAAACCATCACTGGTATCCATGCCTCCCACCCGAGGAACATTGAGATCCTGGAGCACCGCGATCACATCCAGGCGGGGACGGGGATATTGGTGGGCACGGATCAGTAACTCCTGGGCTTTGGGGTCTAGATCCCACTGTTGGGGATGCAGCAGCAACTCCAGTCCCGCCCGAGAGCTGCCATGGGGACCTGTGACCAGCAGATGATCTCCAGGTTGGGCAGAGCGGCGACGGATCACCCGCTCGGGAGAGACATAGCCCAGAGCCGTGATCGAGACGAATCGAGATGAGGATCGACAGGTATCTCCTCCCACTAAAGCCGCGCCATAGGTTTGACAGCAGCGTTGGATCCCGCCATAGAGCCCTTCCACCCATTGCACCGAGGTGTCGCCCGGAACCCCCAAACCGATCACCAGGGCAGTCGGGAAAGCTCCCATGGCTGCCAGATCGGAGAGATTCGCCGCTGTGGCCCGCCAGCCGACGGCATCCGCCGGTGTAGATCGGTCGCTAAAATGGACATTCTCCACCAATACATCAGTGGTCACCACCAGATCCCCAGGCTGAGGCTTGAGGACAGCGCCATCGTCACCCATGATCTCCGGATCCCCATAGCTCTGCAGGATCTCTAACAGTCCTGTCTCCTGGATCTGGTTGAGGGTAGTGGGGGAGGCGGGTGGGCTATCCATGATCGCAAATCGAGGGAACTCTAGATCTCATGGAGACGTTAGTCTGAACAGGTGCAGGTCAGGAGGAAACAGGTGAGAGAGCTGATCGTAGTCGGTGGACTCCTGATGGGGATGATCGTCTTGGCGGTGGCCTTCTATGTGCCCTGGACTCTAACCTATAACCTGGGGTTTGGGGTAACCCTGCTGGGGGCCGTGATCGGATTGCCCACCGGCACGATCTACCATATCCAACTGTACAGAATGCTACGGGCCAGAGGGGAGTTGCCCTCAGATTGGTATTGGCAACCGATCCCCCTCAACGAACGCTTGACCGCCTGGGAGAGACCGCGAGTCCTGCCCTGGTGCTATATCGGCGGGGTGGGGTTCCTGTTGATCGTGGTGGGACTGGTGTTACTGACCCTGTCCCTGCTCTCCGGCAACCTACAGAGCAGCTGAGGGGCCAAATGAAGTGAGGATCTGTGTTATTCTACAGACCGATGTCGTGCTCTCTTCAGCTATACGGATATGAACTTGGAGCGGTGCGGGATTTCAGCTGATCTACCCAATGCGTTGATGGGGCAGTTCCTCCGGTGGAAGACCGCTCGGGGCTTTGCTACCGACTCTCAGGCCCTGATCGCTCTAAAGGAACAACGCCTCTCCCCCCACTGCTAGAGGATGACTCTCTCCCGGATGATGAGCCCGACGAGATCCTGACAGACTTTCTGGAACCTGGAATGGAACCCTGAGCCTGAGGCAGAGTGTCTAGGAAATGTGACCTATTAGGCCTATTCTGGAAAGGGAAACTCCTGCCATTCCGCCTCCACAAAGATCACATAGGCTCCACAGACCAGCGGATGCCATTTCACCCCCAGGATCCGTTCCACGAAAGCCCCAGTGGATCGAGATAGCTGACGTGGCTCATCGGTATGCAGATCTCGCAAATAATTCTCCAGCTCATCCACCAGCTCCGGATCAACTCGTAATTGCCTTAATGCTTGACTCAGATCTCCTTGTTCCTCCGGTAGCTGGTAGCCAATGAGAACTGTAAACAAGGTGAGAATCACGCTATAGATGCGTCGCAGATCAGCAACTGAAAGGGACTCAAGATAGGGCTCTAAATAAGTCCCAGACCAGATCCGAGGACAACACATCTCGAAAACGATCCGCTCCGTTGCCCCCAAAGCCCGACGGAAATGGTGCCGATGGTGGGGAGATAGCTGAGTCAATCCCGCCCTGATCTGATGATGAACGGTGCTCGCGTGGGAATGGGAACTCCAAGCGAACCTGACGAGCTGATCTAGGATCAATTCCCTAATGCGCTGAAGCACCACTTGGACAGGTTAAGATCGGTAACTGTGGGTAAATAGATCGGCAAAATTGCTTTGACATACACTATATAGCCTGTATAAACGTTTTTGCTGATCAACTTATCCTATTGTTGTGGACAGATCCCTGTCAAGCTACGTTTGTTACCTATTTTTATCTTAGGCAGAACTACTTATTGAAACCCCTCTCGGATCAGGGTGTTCAGACTGACCTGAATAGGAGATTGATCAGGGAAAAGGTCAGTTTTTACTAAGAGTTATCCAGTGGGTAGATCGTGGAGGCTAAGTCCACCAGATCGGCCAACCGCAGTTCCCCTTCAGGCTCCTCGGCCTGGGATTGGATGGTGTCCATAGGGGTAGGGAGGCAGGGATCGGGTCAGGGAGACCAGTAGGATGGCTGTAGTGATAGGGATGCAATGGCAGTATGACTCTACTCTCTTCCACACTCCAGTTGGTGTTATTCAGTGGCAAGGGGGGTGTGGGTAAGACCACATTAGCCTGTGCTCTGGCCCGTCAGTTGGCGGCGGCGGCTCCGGAACGGCGGGTGTTATTGATCTCAACGGATCCGGCCCATTCCCTAGGGGATGTGTTGGGGCTGACCGTGGGGGATCAGCCGGTGGTCTCTCCCGATCGAGCCAATCTCCAGATTCGGGCTCTGGATGCGGAGGCATTGTTGACGGAGTTTAAGGCCACCTATGGGGAGGCGTTGCAGCTGATCGCGGATCGGGGCAGTTGGTTTGAACGGGATGATCTGTTGCCGGTGTGGGATCTGACCTGGCCGGGGGTGGATGAGTTAATGGCGATCTTGGAGGTGAATCGGCTGTTGGCGGCGGGATCGGTGGAGACGATCGTGTTGGATACGGCTCCTACAGGTCATACGCTACGGTTGCTGGAGCTACCGGATTTTCTGGACAATCTGTTGTCGGTGTTCTCCACTTTTCAGGCTAAGCATCGGGAGATGAGTCAGGCTCTGACGGGACAGTATCGATCCGATGAGGCGGATGCGTTTCTGGCGGATCTGGAGGGCAAGTTGCAGGGGGGTCGATCTCGGTTGACGGATCCCAACAGTACGGCGGCCTGGTTGGTGATGTTAGCGGAGCAGCTCAGTTTGGATGAGACGGGACGGTTCTGTGATCAGTTGAAACAGCGACAGGTGCCGATTGGGGGCATCTTGATCAATCAGGTGTTGGTAGACGAGGGCAAGGGTTCCGGGCTCTATCAGGCTCGACAGCGACAACAGCGACGGATCCTGCAAGCTTTGTCTGAACAACTCTCGGGCTATCCCCTCTGGATCTCACCCTTTCAACTGCAGGAGCCCATCGGCGGTGAGGCGTTAGATCAGGTCAGTGGGGCTTTGATCTCGGCTCAGGAGGGAGAGGGGATCGATCTGGATTCCGTTGCAGATCCCGATCCAGCAGCTCCAGATCTCGCCCGATTCTCTGACAGTCCTAAGCTACCGGATCTGATCGAGACCGGCATCAAGTTGGCCATGACCGGGGGTAAGGGAGGGGTAGGTAAGACAACGATCGCGGGGACTCTGGCTTGGCATCTAGCGAAGGCCCATCCTCAGCACCAGATCCTGGTAGTCTCCATCGATCCGGCTCATTCTCTGGGGGATCTGTTTGAGACTCAATTGGGTCAATCCCCGACGTCCTTGTTGCCCAACCTATTGGGTCAGGAGATCAATGCGGAGACCGTTTTGGATCAGTTTCGGAAAGATTATCTAGAGGATGTGGTGGCGATCCTGGCTGGGGAATCGGCGGATGTGGAGGTGCAATACGATCCGGAGGCTTGGCGCCGCCTGTTGGAGATGCCCCCACCGGGGTTGGATGAGGTGATGGCCCTGTTGGCGGTGTTGGATCAGATGGAGGCTGGGGAGGCGGATCTGGTGATCATCGATACAGCTCCGACGGGACATATGTTGCGGTTTCTCCAGATGCCGGAGGCGTTGGAGGGGTGGGTGAGTCTGGCCCTGAAGCTATGGGTCAAGTATCGGGATGTGGTGGGGCGTCCGGAGCTGGCTCAGCGACTCCGATCTCTGCTTAAACGGGTGCGAGATCTGCGACAAAACCTTAAGGATCCGGACTTTGTCACCTTTATCCCGGTGCTCAACCCCGAGCAGGCGGTATTGGCGGAGACACGGCGGTTGTTACTGGAGCTGGATCAGTTACAGATCCCTCATCCCCATACGGTATTGAATCGGGTTTGGTGTGATCCCTCCGATCCGTTTGGGGAAGTGGTCAGCCAACGACACCAACAGATCCTGACTCAGATGGCGGATCAACCGGAGCTGGCAGCAGTGATCCCGATCCCGTTTATCGCGGATCCCACCTTGGAGCGAGTCGGGGCTTATCTGTTGGAGAACAAGGGTTAGAGCCGATCGTCATACCTGGAGCTCCCGGATACGCTACCCTGAGAAAGTCCCACAGTTCCCTCCTGCTCCGATCCAGCCATGGGCCGTACCAACGTCGCTCAGATCATTCAGGGCTATGCCCAGGGCCTGTTTCTGATGGCTGAGGATGAGGAAGATGATCTGCACTGGTACAGCACCCCCCGAGGTCGCACCCTGATCCCCCTCGATGATCGATTTCGTTACCCCCGTTCCCTCAATAAGGTGCTCAATAAGGACCTGTTCTCGGTGCGGATCAATCATGCCTTTCCCACCGTGGTGGAGGGCTGTGCCGATCGACAGGAGACCTGGATCAATGAGACCCTCAAGCAGGTGTACTGGGATCTGCATCAGGCAGGCTGGGCTCACAGCTTTGAGACCTGGCAGGAAGATCAGCTCGCCGGAGGGATGCTGGGGATCGCCATTGGAGGAGCCTTTATTGGGGAATCGATGTTCTTCCGGATCCCGAATGGATCGAAGGTGGCCATGGTGAAGTTGGTGGAACACCTACGGCAGCGGGGATTTCGGCTATTGGATGCTCAGTTGCCCAATCCGCATCTGGATCGGTTTGGGGCCATCAAGATCCCTCAGGATGAGTATCTAGACCTGTTGGCAGAGGCGATCAGCTTACCCTGTCGGTTCGATTGAGGCCGTTCTCTTGTAGGATCCAGGTGTATTTCAATCGTTCTGGATCCGGATGATAAAGCGTGTCGCTGATCTCACCTATCCACAGATTAGAAGACAGGTATTCTCCCGTGACTTGCCCCTCGATCAAGCGCTGATCCAAATGGTGCAGGCAGTGGAAAGCCATCGTTTTCTAACCAACCCCCCTAGCCATCTGATCTATCTCTATCTGGTTGAATACATTAAGGTGATCTCAGAAAGACATTTCGATCGACCTATTGCAGACCTGAAGATCCTAGACTGGGGCTGTGGCAAGGGCCAGATCTCATACCTGCTCAGCCAACAGGGAGCGCTCCCGATCAGCTGCGATCTATTACACGGTCAGGATGATTCTAGCTTCCAGCAACAGACCCCGATCCTGGATCAGATGGGGATCCTCGTCCAAGGACTAGAGCATGAATCCCAACTGCCCTATGGAGATGGATCCATGGATGTGGTGCTCAGCGTCGGTGTATTGGAACATGTAGCCCATGATCAGGCTTCGCTACAGGAAATCCATCGAGTGCTCAGATCTGAAGGTCTGTTTTTCTGTTTCTTCTTACCCCAGACTTTCTCTTGGACCCAGAGACTGGCTCACTGGCGAGGCAATACCTACCACGATCGGCTCTACTCCCGATCTCAGGTCCACGACCTAATGAATAGCACCGGCTTTCGGATCCTGGACTTTTGGTATCGACAGATCCTGCCCAAGAACTCCATTCGTTATCCAGCTTATTCCAAAATTGAGCAGCTTGATCAGTGGATCACAGAGTTCACTCCCCTCAAGTATCTGGCCACCAACATTGAGTTCGTTGCCTGTAAGGATCCCCAAGGTTGACTCGATGGGTACTCATAGAGGACCGAACCGACCAGGTGGCTTGTGGGATCCGCTTTTCTCTATTCGTAACTGGTCACAGCAAGAGGTCGGGCTTATTGAGAACGGCAGCTCATCCAGGGTAAACGCAAGAAAAATGGTAACTTGTCACAGAAACAGACCGGGCTTATAGAGAACGGCAGCTCATCAAGCCC
>CAYSEO010000003.1:3396-43031 GCA_964429885.1 uncultured bacterium | reverse complement strand
ACAGACAGCCGCCGCTCCCGAGGACAGCTCCGCAACCCACCCATCACCGGGATCCCAAGTCCCCCCACCACGATCAACGTCCCTAATAAAATCAAGGAGAGATCGTCCTTCGGGATCCCATCGGGATACTCTGGTAATCCTGTGAACAGATCGAACCCTGCATTACAGAAGGCTGAAACCGAGTGAAACAGAGCATAGAACACCGCTCGTCCCGGCCCCAGATCGTCTCGCCAATGGATCCATAATGGCACCGCTCCTAGCACCTCCAACATCAGCACCGCCACCAACACCCGCTGGGTCAACTTGATGATCGCCTCCGGCATCACCAATCCCAAGGAGTTACACAAAGCCTGTCGATCCAGCAAAGACACCCGTCGCCCGATCAGTCGAAACACCACCACCGCCAGCACCATGAACCCCACCCCACCCATCTGGATCAGCAGCAGCAGTAGGATCTCCCCAAACCAGGTCAGATCTTGAACCGGCGTGATGATCGATAATCCCGTCACACTCAGAGCTGAGGTAGCCGTAAACAAAGCCTCGATCAACGACAGCTGTCGCCCCTGACCCACACCCGGTAGCATCAGGAGCAGCGTCCCCCCCATCACCATGAGAGCTAGGCCAAACACCAACCGCAGGGGAGTGGGCAGATACCGCCGTCGATGATGGGGAACCGTTGTGCCATCGTAGGTCTCAGTACGGGCCGCAACAGAAGGTCTCATGGATGGAACCCCAGCAGAATTGAATGATCAAACCCAGGTCACAGAGTATTCAACTTAGCAATATCCGTGTTCGCTCCCAAGATTACGAGCTGATCGTCCTCTGAGAACACGTGGTTGGCCGGGGGTGGGATCTCAAACGCAGGTCCCCGCTTGATCAATAACACCGTGATCTTAAATTTGCGTCGCAGATCCGCATCCGCCAAGGTTTTGCTCACCAGTGATTCGGGCACCTGCATCTCAATAATGCTGTACCCCGGCCCCAATTCCAACTGATCCAACACCCCCGGCGCCGTCATCATTTGTGCCAACCGCCGTCCCGCATCCTGTTCCGGCAACACCACCCGATCCGCCCCCACCTTGAGCAAGATCGTACGCTGCCGCTCCGTTGAGGCCTTGCAGATGATATTACGGACCCCCAAACTCTTGAGGGCCACCGTGGTCATCAGATTGCTTTCGAAGTCGCTGCCGATGGCCACCACCACCGTATCGAAGGAGAGGATATCCACCGCCCGCAGAGCATCCTCATCCGTGGAATCCATGGCCACCACTTGGGTTAGCTGATCCGACAGCCGCTGCACAATATCCTGGCTGCGATCGATGCCCAGCACATTGAATCCCTGAGCCACCAGCGTCATCGCCAGACTGGAGCCGAACCGACCCAGACCGATCACTGCGTACTCATGATCCCGTTGCTTGGCCATCCATCCCGACCGAGAGAACTGAGGCTAGCTTAAGCGGATTCCGGCTTGGGCATGGAGTGGGGGTGCAGGATCAGATCGGACGTGGACCGCCGCTCCACCATCTCCTTAGTGATCAGACAGCGCTTGATGTCCTTGCGGGAGGGGATCTCGTACATCACCTCCAACATCAGCTCCTCCACGATCCCCCGTAGGGCCCGTGCCCCTTGCTTACGCTTGTAGGCTTCCCGCGCGATGGCACTGATGGCCGCCGGTTCAAACTCCAGCTCCACCCCATCCATCTTCAGCAGCTTCACCTGTTGCTTGACGATGGCGTTCTTCGGCTGAGTCAGGATCGTCTCCAGAGCCTTCTCATCCAACGGATCCAGAGTTGCCACCACCGGGATCCGACCCGTGAACTCAGGGATCAGACCATATTTGATCAGATCATCCGGCTCCAGATGCTTGAGGGCATTGGCAGTACGCTGCTCCCGAGGCAAGACCTCGTTCTGCTGCACAAACCCCATGGATTTCTTACCAATGCGCTGCTCGATCACCCGATCCAGACCCACAAAGGCCCCGCCGCAGATGAACAGGATATTGGAGGTATCGATCTGGATGCAGTCCTGATAGGGATGCTTACGGCCTCCCTGGGGCGGCACATTGGCAGTGGTGCCCTCCAGCATCTTCAATAGGGCCTGTTGGACCCCTTCCCCAGAGACATCTCGCGTGATCGAGGGGTTCTCACTCTTGCGGGCCACCTTGTCGATCTCGTCGATGTAGATGATCCCCCGCTGGGCCTCCTCCACATCCAGATCCGCCACCTGCAACAGCCGCAGCAGAATGTTCTCCACATCCTCACCGACGTAGCCCGCCTCCGTCAGAGTGGTCGCATCCGCCACCGCGAAGGGCACCTCCAGGATCTTGGCCAGGGTCTCCGCCAACAGAGTCTTACCCGTTCCCGTGGGACCGATGATGAGAATATTGGACTTCTGGATCTCGGTATCATCCTCAGGAGAACCGTTGGCCACAGAGCTGAGTCGCTTGTAGTGGTTGTAGACCGCCACCGACAGTACTTTCTTCGCCTCCTCCTGACCGATCACGTACTGGTCGAGATGGTGCATGATCTCGCGGGGCTTGGGCAGCTGAGAGAGGGCTGGCAAGCTGCGGGTGGGTTTCTTATTGGGGTTGGACTCCCGCCGAGGGGCTGAGGGAGGCGTGGCCGCCGGTTGGCTGTTGCCCTCGTAGAGTTCCTCGTCCAGGATCTCGTTGCACAGATCCACACACTCATCACAGATGTAGACTCCGGGACCCGCGATCAGCTTGCGAACCTGTTCCTGCGACTTACCACAGAAGGAACACTTGAGGTGCGAGTCATACTTGGTCGGCATGGGTCCTCTCTTCGGTGCGCTAACAATCAGGATCTCTTGGGGCTCCTGGGATGACAACAAGATGCCCACTCAGCTTGATGAAAACTTGATGAAGCATCACCCAGCCCCTTGACGATCCCCTGACATTGGCCCAGGATTACTGACTAACCAATCTAACATTACTCTGAGCTGACGGGGACAGCTGCCCAGAGTCTGCCATTTTAAGCAATCCCCCGCTCCCTTGGAGAAGCTGACATACTGGAGAAGCACGCTATCCCGAATGTCTCTAGCTGAAATATGTACACATTGGAATTGATCTTCCGAGGTAACCCCGCCCCCATCGTCATTCAAGTCAAGGAGGATGAGACGGCGGAGCAACGCTATCAACAGGTGTTGGAGGCGATCAAGGCTGGTAAGCCCGAGACCCTGGAGTTGACCTGTGATCGGACCTCCAAGAAGGTGTTTGTGCTGACTCAGGAACTGGCCTCTGTGCAGCTCACCCCTAAGGCAGGCGCTGTCAGTCCCATCGGCACCCGCACGGGCTTTGTCGCTGCCGAGTGATGGGCCTACTCAGGATCGACCGATCATCCATCCATAGGGGAATGCTGTGATCCCGATCAGTGACACTGAACCACCGGCTGCCATCACCCTCTCCGATCTGGTCTTCGCCTGGCCCGAGCATCCCCCCCTTTTAGATCACTGCTCCCTCCGGATCCCCCAGGGGCAGTTATGGATGTTGTTGGGACCTAACGGCAGTGGCAAGTCCACCCTGTTGCAGCTGTTGGGAGGTTTATTGCAGGCGGATCACCCCGATGCCATTCGGATCGAGGGGCCGGTGGGGGTGGTGTTCCAGAATCCCGATCATCAGCTGGTGATGCCCACGGTGGGGGCGGATGTGGCCTTTGGTCTGGCTGGGGAGCCCCTCACCCTGTTGGATATCCGTACCCGTGTGGAGAAGGCCCTCTCCCAGGTGGGGTTGCTGGCCCTATTGCGACGCCCGATCCATGGGTTGAGTGGGGGGGAGAAGCAACGGGTGGCGGTGGCAGGGGCTCTGGCCAGGCGCAGTCGTGTGTTGTTGTTGGATGAGCCGACGGCTTTATTGGACCCGGACAGTCAGCAGGAGCTACTCAGTCAGGTGCGACAGCTGGTGGATCAGGAAGGATTGACGGCTCTGTGGATCACCCATCGTCTGGATGAGCTGAGCTGGTGTGATGGGGCGATTTATCTGCATCAGGGTCAGGTGCAATATCAAGGGGATCCCGATCAGGTGCGCCGTTATATTGAGCGACATCTATCCGCCGGGAATCTATAGAGAGCCTGAAGAATGGTGGGGTGTGGAGATCTCTGATACCTGCTCAGATCCAACTGACATGGGGGATACAGCTCTATCGGTAAAGGGCAGGCTAAGCTAGAGTTGATCAGGACGTGATTGTAATCGCTGCAAACGCTGTAGGCCAAGGAGTGCTTTGACCATGGGATTGTCTGAAATCGTCGGCAAAGAGCTTGAGAACGCCCGTGCGATCTGCTCTGAGTATGGGGAGGGAGATCCCCACTGCCGTGCTGCCTGGGATGCGGTTGAGGAGGTCCTGGCCGCTCGCAGCCATCAGCCCAAGATGCCCAATAGTCTGGAGCAGCATTGCGCTGAGAACCCCGATGCCATTGAGTGCCGGGTCTACGACAACTGATCTCACCCATCGGTTTGTCCCACTCGCTGCTTGATTCCTTCAGATCCACCTGATCCGCTCCCCTTGACCTGGATCAGGTTTGTTAGGTATGACTACGGCTCCTGCGGGAGTCTTTTTTTTAGGTCTAGATCTCCAGCGGGGATCGGCTTAAGCAAATCTGTATTTTGATCTGGGCTCGGTCTTGTTCTAAGCTGATGAGCGGGACTTGAGCTGAGATCCTGCCCTTGGACGGTTCCGGGTCGATACAGCCTTGGGTCTCTCCTAACCCCCATCACGGATTGTGACGATGCTGCTGATCGGTTCTGGCCAAAAGTTTATTCAGGATCTGGAGAAGTCGGGCGCCTTAGGGGTGCATGTGCCCCCGGTGGGAGGATCGGAAGGTCCCTATCGGCGACGTCTGAAGAAGGCGGGCTATACCGTGATCCATCTGTCTGCCAAAGGGATCGGGGATGTGATGAGCTATCTGACCCGCATCCATGGCATTCGCCCTGCCCACCTGGGGCACTCTAGCCTGGGCAACACAGCAGCGGTGGGAGAGGTCCATTTTTGGCCCCCTTTGATCGAGCAATATCGGGCTGCTTTGCCAGCAGATGGCAAGGGCTTGGTCTTCTGGTTCTATGAGGGCAATGTGTTCTCCCGACAGGAACTGGCGACCTTGGTGGCGTTGTCTCAAGCGGACAAGCAGGTTAAGTTTGTGGTGGAGGTGGCTCGGGACCGTTATATTCACTGGAACCCCCTACAAGACTCAGCTGCCTGACGGATCCGCTCTTCAGAGACTCAACCAGCCCTGATCTGGGCTTCTGCCGGTGACTCTAGCGATCGATTCCCTATACCGAGGCCGATGGTTCAAGCTGATCTGCGGTGCGAGCTTCCATCATCTGCCCTCCATTCATCAACTCACTTTGATCTACACCCTGGCTGGGGCGGATTGTATCGATCTTGCTGCCGACTCAGCGATTGTGGAGGCCGCTCAATCCGGGATCGCAGCGGCACAGACCCGTGATCCCCACTGCCCCACTCCAGTATTGATGGCCAGCTTCAATGATGGTGAGGATCCTCACTTTCGCAAAGCTCAGATCACCTCCCTCTGTCCAACGGAGTGTCCTCAACCCTGTCTATCCATCTGTCCACCCCATGCCATTGAGTCGGTACTGGGACAGGATCAGAACACTCAACAGGCGGAGCGGGTTCGGATCCACGATGAGTTGTGTTACGGTTGTGGTCGGTGTATTACAGCCTGTCCTGCGGAGCTGATCCAAGCCTTGAGCTATCAGCGATCTGCGGTGGATCAGATGCCATCTCTATGGGAAGCCGGGGTCAGGGCGATCGAGATCCACACTCAGATAGGGCGGTTGGCTGCCTTCCAAGATCTGTGGCGTTCCCTGGGGGACTGGATCCCAAGCTTACAGCTGGTCTCGGTGAGTCTGGGGGATGGCTCCGATCTGGAGGACTATCTCTGGGATCTGGTCAGAGTCATGGTGCCTCGGCCCCGTCATCTGATCTGGCAGTTGGATGGCCGTCCCATGAGTGGGGATATTGGTGCTGGGACGACTCGGGCCACCCTGAAGTTGGCTGAACGGGTTGCCCCATGGGGTCTGCCTGGGATCCTCCAGCTGGCAGGGGGGACCAATCGGGCCACCGTGCCTCAGATCAGTGTGGATCTGCCCGTGGGGGGGGTGGCTTATGGCAGCTATGCTCGCCAGTTAGTGGCGTTCGCGACCGAGGCGGAGGGGAAACGATCCTCAGCGGATCTCAATCAAGCTCTGGTGAAAGCAGGCCAACTGGTTCAGCAGATCAAGTCCCGCTCCTGCCCCCCACTCACTCCCCATCCCTGGCCCTCTGATTTTGATCACGATTGGGAGCAAGTGGCTGGGTCCAGCGCCTTATCTCCCGTTCCTGGCAGCCTGACATCTGTGGGGTTGCACCGCATGAGTTGACCTGTTTTCTCGCTGCGTATTGACCATGATCACCGATCCGTCAACACAAGCCGTTCCCTCTGGGCCTTCCTGGTCTGCCCTGGATCCGGCTGCTTCCTCTGCAAATCGGGAGTTCTCCTATGCCTCCACTGGAGTGCAGTCGACCTCTGATCGCGCTGATGCCGATAACTCGGCCAACTCGTCGGGTGGGGTTTCCGGGGGAGCCGATCGGTGGCCCTTTCAAACCCATGTCACCGATGATCTGGATCGATTGCTGCAGATTCTACCGGAGCGGGTGCGTCAGCGTCTGGAATCCCATGCTCAGCTGGATCGGTTGGTGGAGGTGGTGCTGGATCTGGGTCGGCGGCCTGAGGCCCGTTTCCCTGGCACAGCGGATTATCTCTCCGATCACCCCATCACCCGTGAGGATCTGGATCATACCATTGCTCAGGTGGGGGCTTTCAGTAGTGACAACCGGGCCGGGATCGAGTCCACTCTGCATCGGATCAGTGCCATGCGCAATCGTCAGGGGACGGTGGTGGGCCTGACCTGTCGAGTGGGTCGCTGTGTGGTGGGGGTGATCCGGATCATTCGGGATCTGGTGGAACAGAATCGCTCTATCCTGCTGTTGGGGCGGCCTGGGGTGGGTAAGACGACGGCACTGCGGGAGATCGCGCGGGTGCTGGCGGATGATCTGCTCAAGCGGGTGGTGATCATCGACACCTCCAATGAGATCGCCGGGGATGGGGATGTGCCTCACCCTGGGATCGGTCGGGCCAGACGCATGCAGGTGGCCAGTCCGGAGCTGCAGCATCAGGTGATGATTGAGGCGGTGGAGAACCATATGCCGGAGGTGATCGTTATCGATGAGATCGGTACGGAGTTGGAGGCGTTGGCCTCCCGGACGATCGCGGAACGGGGGGTGCAGCTGGTGGCCACGGCCCATGGTAACCAGCTGGAGAATTTGATCAAGAACCCCACCCTCTCGGATCTGATCGGCGGGATCCAGTCTGTGACTTTGGGGGATGATGAGGCCCGGCGACGGGGCAGCCAGAAGAGTGTGTTGGAGCGCAAGGCTCCCCCCACCTTCGATATCGCGGTGGAGATGTTGGAGCGGACCCGCTGGGTGATCCATGAGAATGTGGCCACGACGGTGGATCAGTTACTGCGCCATCGAGATGCAGCGGTGCAGGTGCGTAGTTTGGATGAACAGGGACAGGTCCAGATCTCTCGTCCCCCTGTGACCGGCCCCCAATGGCCTCCAACGGATCGATCCAGTCGGAGTGGGTTCTCAGGCCAAGGCTGGCGTCGCAGTGGTCGGATGGAGCCCTTGCCTCAGTCCTATACCCTATCTCCGCCTCCCACCCGTCCCCTACGGGATAACCCTTTGTTGGTGGATTCTTCCAGTTCCAGTCAGAAACCGATCCAGATCGCGGGTCTCGACGGGGAAGGGGAGGAGCTCTCCGAGTATGAGATCGCCGATGGTATCGGGGCGGATGGTCGAGAGGAGGAGTCCAATGCCTCCCTACAAGTCTATCCCTATGGGGTGAGTCGCTATCACTTGGAGCAGGTGATCCAGACCCTGAAGTTGGATGCTGGGGTGACCAAGGATCTGGACAGTGCCGATGTGGTGTTGGCCCTACGCTCCCATGTCCGTAATCGATCCAAGATCCAGCAGCTGGCCCGCTCCCGCCAGATCCCGGTGCACACAGTCAAGGCCAATACCTTGCTTAGCCTCACCCGAGCCTTGCGTCATTTGTTGCAGTTGGAGGATCCCCACGAGGACGAATCGGGTGATACGGAGCTGGATCTGTTTATTCAGGCGGCCTCGGAGGATGAGACAGAGGCCCTAGAGGAGGCCCGTCTAGCAGTGGAACAGATCGTGATCCCCAAGAGTCAGACAGTAGAGTTACTACCCCGCTCCTCCCCGATCCGGAAGCTTCAACATCAGTTGGTGGAGCATTATCATCTCAAGGCCAGGAGCTTCGGTGAGGAGCCCAACCGGCGCCTACGGATCTATCCGGATTAAGGGGCTTTAACTGAGCTTCAGATCACAGGATCGTCAAGTCCTGTTCGCATAACGAGAACACGAAGTAAGGTGGCGAAAGGATGTCTCTGGGGCTGGTCAGCGATCCTCTGTCAACTCGAACTGGGTAGATAGGCCATTGACCTCTACCTCATAGCGACCTGCGGGTAAGCCAGTTATGTCCAAGGGGATCATCTGTTCAAAGGCTTGTAGTTGCATTGTACAGACCGCCTGGGTCTGGGTTGTGGATAGGAGCACGACAAACCGATCGGCTTGAAACTGGATCTGAGATGTGTTGAACTGCTCACAGCCTGATGACAGATATCCTTTCACCTGTACCTGCGCCTGGAGAGGAGAGGAGTCCCAGACCTGAACCTCGATCGACTCCACCTGGGCCAAACTTGAGGGGGGATCGGTTTCTGGCAGATAATCGGTGTGATCATTACGTATCCCACCCGGCATGATCAGAAGGGCACTGGTCTCCGTTGGTGATCCACAACTACCTAAGGTCAAGGCCATGAGTGCCATCACCAGCCAGCCCCGCTTAGATCGGGGAAATCGGATTGAATTCATCATTGTCCCTCAACACCACCTGATCCCAATTATCCTCAGGGAAATGGATCTGACCAGGGGACATGATCCCGAGAGGTGGGCTCTCAGACCCTCGCACCCCAATTGGGAGATTCCAGAATGGCGTAGCTACAGGCGTGCTCTAGATCTGAGCTGGGGTGGGGGGCCATGCTCTAGCAATAGTGCAGTCGCCCCATTTCTTAGGACACCATGATCGTCTGACCTTGGGCTCCGCCTGATTCAGGTGTCTCAATCGGAGTGGTGACTGCAATACCGGGAGCTGAGCTAGAGCTAAACTAAGATCACAGGATCGTCGCATCCTTAGCGATATCTGGAGGGACCCATGATGCAGATCGATTGGCAACAGCTGGCCCAGATCGAAGAGCTCCAACCCTATTTTGAGGTGGACTTCCAAGGCTTTCAGGCTCAGATCGAGACCCATATTCAGCAGCTGCAACAGCTCGATCCTACAGAACTGGATAAGTTGGCGATTCTACGGGTGCTGGAGGTTACCAATGGCTGTACACAATGGGCCTTTCGACGACAGGATCCGGAATGCCTCTCCGTAGAACAGACGCGGGAGTGTATGCGGATTGTGATCGGCTATATTGGTGAGAAACAGATCGATTTGCCCAAGGGTGAGTCGATCCGATTTAGCTCTGATATTGAGCACCTGATCGAGGAGGGGCGGACTCTGTATCGAGATGCGTTTAAGAATAATGTGGCTGAGGCCAGAAAAACCTACTTTGCCTACTCCGCTGCTCAGTTTCTAGTCTATGGTCGCGATCGATTGCAAATGGCAGATCAGTTGGTTAGACAAGAATTTGAACCCCTATTTACGGAGTATTATATCGATAAAGGTCATCGCTATATTGCTCCCTACCTGCAGGCGCTCCATCTCAAGTAAGAGATCAGGATGGACATCAGGAGCGTACTCAGGTGCCCCAGGATAAGAGATCTGACAAAACAAACCGATCGGGCGATCCCAGCCGTGCGGATCTGTAGTATCAGGGAGTAATGCAGCTCCGGAGGGGTCAAGTGCTCGGTCGGATCTGTCCTAAGAGTATCTATTGTAACTCCCCGAGGCCAGGATCATGCCGGACCCCACAGAGCTGTCTCCAGACCAAGATCAGGTCAGGATCGGGATCGTCGGTGCTGCTGGCTATGGTGGGGTGCAGTTGGTGCGATTGCTGGCGGATCATCCTCGAGCTCAGCTTACCTATATCGCGGGGCGCGATGGGGTCGGCAAGAAATATGGCGAGATCTATCCCCAACTGATCGCTGCCTGTAATCTGCCCGTACAGCCAGTGGATGTGGAACTGATCGCCCAAGCTTGTGAGGTGGTGTTCCTGGCCTTGCCCCATGGGTTGGCCCATGATCTGGCCCCCACCCTGTTGGCCAAGGGGTGTCGAGTCTTGGATCTATCGGCGGACTATCGATTCCGCAACCTGTCCCTCTATCAAGCCTGGTATCGACCTGGACAACCTAGGGGATCCTGGCCCAGCACAGCTCATCGAGAAGCCAATGCCCGCGCCGTCTATGGGTTACCTGAGATCTATCGGGAGTCTATCTCTCAGTCCTCTCTGGTGGGATGTCCTGGCTGTTTCCCCACAGCTTCTCTGTTGGCGGCGGCTCCCTTGCTCCGTCAAGGGTTGGTGGAGCCGGATAGCCTGATCATCGATGCCAAGGGCGGTGTCTCTGGGGCCGGTCGGGCGATGCAGGTGGAATCCCTATTCGCTGAGGTGGATGGATCTCTGGGGGCCTATCAGGTGGCTAACCATCGCCATACCCCTGAGATCGAACAGATCTGCTCGGAGCTGGTGCATCATCCGGTGACGATCCAGTTCACCCCCCATCAAGTGCCGATGGTGCGGGGCGTCCACGCCACGGTCTACGCCATGTTGCGGGATCCAGGTTTGGTCGCTGAGGATCTGCTGACGATCTATACCGTGTTCTATCGCCAATCCCCTTGGGTACGGGTTCTACCCCGAGGGATCTACCCTCAGACGAAATGGGCTGCGGGCACCAATTACTGCTTCGTGGGCCTGGAGGTGGATAGTCGTACCAATCGCGTGATCGTGTTGGTGGTGATGGACAATCTGCTCAAAGGACAGTCGGGTCAGGCGGTGCAGTGTCTCAATCTGATGATGGGGTGGCCGGAGACCTTGGGGTTACCCCAGCTGAGCTTCTATCCCTAATCCGAAACCGCCGCCAACGCCCACCCCTCCACGATCCGGTTCCGTCCCCGCGCCTTGGCCTCATAGATGGCTGTATCCGCCTCCGCCACCAGCTCATCCACCGAGAACTGACGCTGGGGCAGCAAGGTCGCCACCCCTAAACTCAAGGTCACGATCGAGCTCACCTTGGATTGCTGATGAGGGATCGCCAGATCCTGAACCAGAGCTTGGATCTGACGGGCCACCTGATAGGCCCGCTCCTGGGAGCCCTCCGGCAAGATCACCGCGAACTCCTCTCCCCCATACCGAGCCACCAGATCCCGAGGCCCCTCTGCGGCCAGTTGCACCGTCTGGGCGATCTGGATCAAGCAATCGTCCCCCGCCTGGTGCCCATAGGTGTCGTTGTAGCGCTTGAAATAGTCCACATCGATCAAGATCAAAGAGAGGGGGATCTGCTCCTGCTGGGCTCGGTCCCATTCCTGTCGCAGATAGCTATCAAACCGACGACGGTTGGAAACCTGCGTTAAGCCATCCAAATAGGCCAGCCGTTCCAGCTCCCGATTGGCCTTTTGCAGAGCCTCCTCTACCCGTTTGCGTTCCTCGACCTCCCCCTGCAGGCGTTGATTCTGATCCTTGAGCTGTTGCTGTAACCTGAGGATCGTCAGCTGATGTTCGATGCGAGCCAACACTTCCTCGAACTGAAAAGGTTTTGTAATATAATCTACTCCGCCAACCTGAAATGCCTGCACCTTGTCGAACGCTTCGTTCAAGCCGCTAACAAAGATCACGGGGACCTCCTGGGTGCGTGGATCCTCTCGCAGTTGCCGACAGACCTGATAGCCATCCATTTGAGGCATGGTGATATCCAGGAGGATCAGATCAGGGGGGGCGGCCTGAGCTGCCATCAAGGCCATCCGACCCGATAACACCCCCCGTACCTCGTAGCCTCGAGCTTCCAATAACGTCATCAACAGGCGCAGATTGGTGGGGGAGTCGTCCACTAGCAAGATGTCTCCCTTCGGGGTAGCGTCAAAGTCGGCCATCAGTCCTGTTGGGTCAGCTCGATCAAGGTCTCAAAGTGGAAGCCCTGGACCAGCACCGACAAGGAGTGGGCCAAGTCTTGCTGAGCCTCAGGTAACTGTTCTAACAAAGTTAGGATCCGTTTGCCCTGAGCCTGGATCGCTAGCTGCCTGAGCTCGGTCACCCATTCCTGAGGTAGAGCCGCCAGATCCGGTGGGGTGAGCGGTCTGGGAGTGGGAGCCTTGATCTCTGGGGGATCCGGACGAGGGGATCGGGCCGAACGACCCTGAGCTCCCACAGCCTCTGCCACCGCGACCCGACTTTCCCGGTAGACGTAGCGCACCCCCAAATGTTTGGCCAGTTTATCCAACAACACCTGATCGGCAAACGGCTTGGCCACCATATCGTCGCAGCCTACCCCCACCATGGCCAGCCGCTCCTCCTCTGTGACACTGGCGGTAATGGCGATCACAACCGGTTTGATCTCCTCCTCCCATTCCGTGGGGATCTGGGCACGAGCCTTGATCTGCCAGGTGGCCTCATAGCCATCCATCTCCGGCATCCGCATATCCATCCAGATCAGATGGGGGCGCCAGCTCTCCCACAAGGCGATCGCCTGTTGCCCAGTGGCGGCCTCTCGTACCTCAAATCCTAAGGGAGCCAACACCTTCACCACTAACTGCCGGTTCTCCCACAGATCATCCACCACCAGAATACGATAAGCTGGTTGGTTAGGCTCCAATCCGATCACCCCGCACGGCAGATCCGGTTCCGCCTGCTGATTCACCACCACCCCCACCTGAACCTGGAAGCTCAACCCCAGCTCCGTGTCCTGCTGATGCACCTCGGCTTGTCCCCCCATGAGGGCGATATATTGCCCACTGATGGATAGACCCAGGCCGGATCCCAGCCGAGACTGTCGCCCCATCTCCGACAGCACAAAGCCATCGAACATGCGTTCCAATGCCACCGCCGACACCCCCAGATCAGAGCTGAGGATCTCCACCTGCAGGGTCTGAATCTTGGGATCTAACGAAGGATGTTTGTGATCGACCCCTCCTTCCTGACGAGCCTGGATCTCTCCCGCATCCACCCGCAACTGGACCTGCCCCACCTGGGTCAACAGAATGATCTGCTCCACACAGGTCAACAGGATCTGCTGCAACTTACTCTGATCCGTCTCCACCCAGCGAGGAACTTGGGCGGATCGACTGACACTCAATTTCACTCCCCTGGCACTGGCCTTGAGCTGCAACATATGCTCACTGGTGGCCAGCAGGTGATGCAGATCAAATTGAACCGGACGTAGGGGGATCTGACCGGACTCGATGGTGGAGAGTTCCAGGATATCGGTGATCAGGCCCAGTAACTGCTCGCCGCTGCGCTCGATGATCCGGATCTGTTCCTTTTGTTCTGGGTTGATCGCTGGATCACGAGCGAGTAACTGGGTGAATCCCAGAATGATATTCAAGGGTGTGCGCAGCTCATGGCTGACATTGGCCAGAAATTGACTCTTTGCTTGACTGGCCACCTCGGCAGCCTCTTTAGCACGATGTAAGCGTTCCTCGGTTTGTTTCCGCTCTGTGGCATCGGTACCAATGGCCAGGATCTCTTTTAATCGTCCTTTTTGATCGAGTAACGGTTTATTGGACCAGCGGATCCACACCTTCTCCCCATTGCGGCGAATACACTCATCCTCGGTGAACACATAAAGATCAGGATGGTGGGCGATATCAGCGATCATCGTTTGCAGACTATAGCGAGTCTCCTCTGAATCTGGAACGATTGTGCCCAATAAACTTTTCCCGATGATCTCTGTTTCTAGAAACCCAAAGAAGCGTTGACCATATTCATTGAGGAACTTGATGCGGGCACCCACATCCCAGCGCAGAATAATGGAATTAGCCGTCTGCACCAGATGCCGGTATTGGGCCTCACTGGCTCGCAAGGTCTCCTCGATCTGCTTGCGCTCGGTGATGTCCTGGATCATGCCTTGGTAAAGGGTCGCCTTGCCCCCCACCTTCGAGATCACATGGGCGCTCTCACTGATCCAGATAATACTGCCATCCTGACGTCGGATCTGGGACTCAAACCCATAGACCATGCCCTGCTTGGCCACCCGTGCTAGGAACTGAGCCCGTTGTTTCAGATCCACATACAGCTGATATTGCGGGTCTCGAAGCTGTTCCAACATGGCCTCTGGAGAGTTATAGCCACAGATCCGGGCTAGGGAGGCATTGATACTGAAATAGGTGCCCTCCGTAGAGATCAGATAGATCCCTTCCACAGCGCTTTCAAAGATGCGGCGATAGCGTTCCTCCGCCAGTTGTAGAGCTGCCTCTGCCCGTTGTCGTTCGTAGGATTCCAGAGCCAAAGACACCAGATCCGCGATGGAGCCGATAAAGTTCTGGTCCTCCAACGTCCAGGGCTGATCCTGATGTAAGCGCTCCAAACAGACCACGCCCACCAACTTACCGGAGAGGCGAATGGAGGCATCCAGGAGGGACACGATCCCCAGGGGACCTAGATAATGAGTCTGCAGTTCTCGGGTGCGGGGATCCTGACTGGCGGTATGGGTGGCGATGATCCGCTCCTGCTGCAGGGCTTGAAAGTACTGAGGATAATGCTCGGCGGTCAGCTCCAATCCTTGGGAATGGGAGCCACTGGCCCGCTCAAATTGATCGATACACTGCAACTGGGTGCCGGCGGAATTGTACAACCAGATCCCAGCTCGATCCGTGCCCAGGGTGTGGGCGGCAGCTGCGGTGATCTCCTGCAGGGCCAGGCTCAGATCCTCCTGACGACTGGTGGTTTTCTTGGCCAAATTGACCAGCACCTGATTCTGTTGCCGCAGCTGCTGCTCTCGATTCCGTAGGCTCTGCTCCGTCCGTTTGCGATCGGTGAAGTCACTGACCACATAGAGGGCGGCTGCGGTATGACCGAACTGGATCGGCTCGATGGACACCAACAGAGAGCGGATCTGAGCGGAACGGGTGCGTAACTCCAGTTCCTGATCTCGTACCACCCCCTGAGCCCGCACCTGCCGAAGCACCTGTTCATGGCGGGCTGGATCTACCCAGAAGGTCAGCTCATGCATCGTGCGGTTGATCAGATCTCCTAAGCCATAGCCCGTCAGCTGTAGAAAGCTATCGTTGACCTCGATCAGCCGTCCCTTCTCCAGAGTGGTGATGGCGATGGGGCTGGGGCTGGATCGAAACACCTTGGTGAACTTCTCTTCAGAGGTTTGGAGGGCCACCTCCACCTGTTGCCGCTCTTGTAGAGCCTGTTGGCGATCCTGCATCTCCTGTTGCAGTCGGGCATTCTGGGTCTGAAGTTGCCGCTGCAGCTGCTGGATCGTGACATGATGATCCACCCGTGCCAACACCTCCCCGGTCTGGAAGGGTTTGGTGATGTAGTCCACGCCACCCACCTCAAAGCCCTGCATCTTGTCCAGCACTTCGTCCAGGGCACTGATAAAGATCACGGGCACCGATTGGGTGAGAGGATCCGCTTTCAGAGCGGTACAGATCTCAAACCCGCTCATGGTGGGTAGTTTGACATCCAAGAGGATCAGGTCGGGGGGATCGCGGCGGGCCAGTTGCAGGGCCGAATTGCCCTCTAAGGCGGTCTGGGTTTGGTAGCCATGGGCGCTGAGGACCAGAGAGAGATACCGGAGATTGGTTTTGGTATCGTCAACGATCAGGATCCGGCCTTTGCTGTCGGGGGGAGATGAGGCGGTCATAGGACGAGCTCGAGTCCGGAACGCTGTCTACCAGGATTTGGCGGAGACACGACCCAGGTGAAGATCTGCCGCCACAATCGCTATGATAGGCGTCTCACAGTGACTCCATCAATATCAGGTCGTCCATCCCTGGCCGACCAATGCTGATCAAGAGATCTCGCGGGTGTCCAGACTCAGATCTCAAATCAGGATGGGGACCCCTTGGGGAATTGCGGATCGACCTGATCTTCAATTTCTTCAATCTCTTTGAAGTCAGAATTGAGCACTATCTCCATCTGCTGGATGAGTTTTTCGCTGGTTCCATCATTGACGAGGGTAAAGTCCGCCAATGCTATGGGTCCCCCTTTCTCTAGCCGTTCTATCTCCAAATAATCTCTTCTTTCGGCTTCCTCTTCCGTCAAGGGTCTATCCAATCTTAAGGACAGACGCCGATATCTCAGCCGTTTGGGGGTGAACACAGCTACCACGATCAGCCCACTCCCGAATTCCTGTTTGAGAGTACTGTACTCGCTGTAGCTGTACAGTCCGTCGATCACCACAAGTTGATGATTAGACATCTCTGACTTGATCTGTGGCATGGCGATCTGAGCACAGGCATCCATCCCAAGTCTTTCTCTCAGTTCCTCCCTGACTATCTGCTCATTGCGAGGGGTGATCTCTAATCCCCTGCCCTTGACTTCATCAATAATAATCCCCCCGAACCGGATGACGGGGAAGCCCAGTGTCTTCATGTGAGTCGAGAGAATGCTCTTCCCTGATCCAGGCATCCCAACAATAGCCACGACTCTCATGTACACCTACCTCGCTTGAACCCCAAGATCCGGAATTTGCATCAGCCTCCGAATATAGCTCGAAAGACCTGAGGGTGTCAATCCTCCTGCCCTGAAAGAGAGTCTGATCAAATCTGCTGCAGTGTGATGTCATTTCGGCGTTGGTAAACAGGGCAGCCATGGGATTGAAACAATCCAAGAGATCGGCTGGGACATCTCTCCATTCTCAACCCAGAGATCTGGTGATATCAAACTGAAATAAGTCGATCAGCAAAAACGTTTATACAGGCTATAGTGCATGTCAAAGCAGTTTTGCCGATCTACTGATTGCAGACGCCACTCCCCTTGAGACGCCCGGATCAGGCGTAGCTTCAGATCGAACGAGCGTCATGTCCTAAGGAATGGGGTGACTGCAATAATCCTGAGTGAGGCTAAGACCTAAGATCCAGATACATCCTCCTCCTGAGCTGGCAATGCCTTAGCCAATTTTTCCTCCAGCTGAGCGACCCGATCCATCAGCTGCCGATTGGTTTCCAGTAACTCGTGAGTCCGGCTGTTGAGATAGGGATCGGATTCCCACCAGTTGATCCCGATCTCCTTGGCCTTATCCACCGATGAGATCAACAACCGGATCCGCACGTTCAAGAGCTCCACGCTACCCACGGAGACGGTGATATCCCCCGCGATCACAATGCCCTTATCCAGCACCCGCTCCAGCACATCCGCTAGGGAGGATCCGGAGGTTGCGGTTTGCAGAGGTTGAGAGCTGACAGGCACGGCGTACCCCCTTTGTTCAATCTGGACACTGCTCCTAGCTTAGCGATAGACAGCCCGTTTGCCTGGTTTAGGGCAACTGATCTAAGAGCTGATTCAAGATCTCAGTGGACTCCTCCACCCGCTCAAAGCCAGCACGGGTCACCAACACATCGGCACACAACATCCGAAAGTCCAGATCCTCCCTGCTGACCCGCAGCTCATGTTCCCGCACGATCCGCCCGATCATCAGACAACACCGCAGACTGGGAGCCTTGGTGATCTCCAACCGCCGCCGAAAGGCTCGCACTAGATGCACGATCTTGAGGGCATCCGCTGCCGATAAGCCCACCCGAATGGTGAGGATCTCCTGCTCGGTCTCGATGTCCGGTTCCCCCACGTCGATGGTGATCATCCGATCTAACAGAGCATCCTGGGTGCGATGTACACCGGAATACTCCTCGGGGTTAGAGGTAAAGATGGCTCGAAACTGAGGATGAACCCGCAGATATTCCGATTGGTTGCTATCGGGGGGCATCACCAGCAGCTTCTCCTCCAGTGCCCCCAGCAGGGTATTGTTGGCCTCAGGTCGGGAGCGGTTGAACTCGTCATAGATCAGGGTGAAGCCCTCCCGACAGGCCAGGGTGAGCCGGGCATCCACCCACCGTTGCTGTAGATCCTCCTCGGTCTTGAGCACGTTATGGATGTAGTTGTCCACCACTCGCTTGTGGGTGTAGCCGGTGCGGCCCCCGATCAGATCGGAGGAGTCAAACCGATCATCGCCGTAGATCAGCATCATCGGTCGGCCCAGTAAGCCCGCCAGATGCATGGCCAATGTGGTCTTGCCTGTCCCTGAAGGTCCCCGCAGATGGACGGCAAAACCGGATTGCAGATAGCGCAGCGCCCGCCGCACGATCCGTTCCGTATGGGGGGTATTGACAAACTGCCGGGGACGAGCTTGCAGGACGGTAGCCATGGCCAGGATCTAAACCAGTAGGGTGATTACGTTGATAACTTGCTGATGGATATGAATTCAGAATGGATCAGACCGCCACGGAGTTAGAGGAGACCATCCGCCGCAGCACCCCTAGGATCTCAGAGGGATCTACCTCCAGATCTCCGGCCCCTTTGGCTAACAATTCCCTCACCATATCCCGATTGCCGATCACCTGCAGCAGGGTCAGATCGGGGTTGGATCGTTTCAGATCCTTGACATAGCTGCTGACGTAATCCAAGATCTGTCGTTCGCCATCGGATTGAGGCTTGACCTCTTGGATTTGGGGTTGTTCGGCAGCTGGAGCGGGGGTGGGTCTGGGGGTAGGGGCCTGAGGCTGAGCCGGGATCGAGGAGAAGGTGGGCGGTTGCGGGGCTGGACGACTGGGAGCGGGAGCGGTCGGGGTGCTCCGGACCTGGGTCGATCCGACTCCCCAGATCTCGTCTTGAAGAGACTGTCGGGATTCCTCCAGGGATTGCCGTAGGGCTTGAGCGTTGATCTGACGTTGAGCGGTGATCTGTTGCATCTCCGATTGAGCGGTTTGCCGCAGGTGATCCACCTCGGATCGGAGTGAGTCACAGAAGTTGGCCAGCTGTTGGGCCTGATCGGCGGCCAGGGTCTGTCGTGCTTGGGTGGTGTTGTCGAGAAAGTTCTCCACCGCTGTGCTGAGGGCGGACATGAAGGCGATCCGATCCTGGCGTTGTTGATCAGCGGTCT
Organism: uncultured bacterium; assembly: GCA_964429885.1. Taxonomy (GTDB): domain Bacteria; phylum Cyanobacteriota; class Cyanobacteriia; order Thermostichales; family Thermostichaceae; genus CAYSEO01. The sequence goes on along the minus strand of CAYSEO010000003.1, from coordinate 23,892 downwards.
GTTGTCGGTAGGCTGCCGTAGCCTGCAGAAAGTCCTGGGTCCCCTGGGCGAGGGCCTGAGCATAGTTGGAGAGGTACTGGTGCAGATCTTCCGCCTGCATGAGTCGCAGGGCCTGAGTATCCTGGAGAAACTGCTGCATCCCCGCTGCGAACTCCGCTGCAGCCTGACGACGGGCCTGATCCCGAACCTGTTGAGTGGCGATCCGTTCCTGGGTGAGGTGTTGCTGTTGAGCCTGACGCTCCTGTTGCAATCGCCGGGTGTCATGAGCCCGATCCAGAGTTTGCTGTTGTCGCTGGGCCTGATCCTGCTGAGCTTGGGCGATGAACCCTTGATGACGGGATAACCGAGCCTGCCGGGCTGCTGCTAGCCGACCTCCCAGTTCCTGAGCCCGCTGCTGCCGTTCTGCTGCGATCTCTGCCATAAAGCTCATGGTCACTTCAGCCCCTTACGCCACGCCTATCTAAGGATCCACTTCCAGATCGAGGAAAGACCCAGAGCACCCTCAGATCCGGAAGAACGCCGTGATCACGTCCATAGATCTGAAAGACCTGAGCCCTTCCCCCCTGGAGAACGAAACGATCGAGTGGAGGACACCGCCTCCGATCAAGCCGCCGGAGCTGCTGCAGTCGTGGTCAGACCCACAGCCTCAGCGTACTTGAGGTAGGTTTCCACAGAGGCCACCACCACACGGGCTTCCACAGCCAACAGCTCGATCCCGACCAGAGAGACCCGCACCCAAGCATCGACGACGATGCCCTTGTCCAGGATCCGATCGATCACTTCAGCCAAGCTAGAGGAGGAGTTTACTTTTTCGACAGCCATGATCAAGTCTCCAAATGGGTTACTTTAAAACAGTCCGTGACATCTGGAACCCGATACACCGCTCCAGTATTGACCCAACCGAGTCAACAGAACGATCTTCAAGGATCCGTAGTCCCTATTCTGCAGCTAGGTCCTAACCCGCCGCTCCCGTAAGCTTACCTAATTTTGCATCGATCTCAGCTCAGGGTATTAATTTTTATGATACCTCAGTACGGATCCTTGCTTTGGATCCTGGAGTTGATCTCTAGTCAGCCCTCAAGGCCAAGCCTAGGCTACTCTGAAGGATGCTGCGCTCAAGATCTGCTGTGGAGCCCCTATCTGTCGCTGTGCTGGGCACGGGATTTGGTCGCAAGGTTCATGTCCCTGGTCTTCAGGCCCATCCTCACACCCAGGTGGCCGGGATCTTCCATCGGGATCCGGACAGGGCCCTATCTCTGGCTCAGGAACTCGGTCTACCCCGCTCCTGGCACCGGTTAGAGGATGTTCTAGGGGATCCCACCGTGGAGGCGGTCAGTCTCTCGACTCCCCCCCATCTGCACTTTGACATGGCCCGACAGGCGATCCAGGCAGGCAAGCCCGTGTTGTTGGAGAAACCGATCACCCTGTCTGTGGCGGAGGCGGAACAGCTGCGTCATCTGGCCGATCAACAGGGAGTGGTGGTGATGCCAGATTTTGAGTTTCGCTGTGTGCCCAGCTGGCAGTATCTGCATCAGCTGCTGCAGGAGCAGTGGGTGGGTCAGATCCGTAGCGTCAATCTCACCTGGCAGGTGCAGAGTCGAGCCAAACCCGAGCGTCCTTGGAACTGGTATGCCCAACGGGATCTGGGGGGCGGCGTGTTGGGGGCCATTGGATCCCATGCCTTCGATATGGTGGCCTGGCTGCTGGGTCCTGTGGATCGTTTGGTGGCGGCTCTGAACACCCGCATCACTCAGTTACCGGATCCGGACACTCACCAACCCCGCCCTGTCACCTCTGACGACACCGATCACCTGCTTCTGAAACTGCGTAATGGGATCCCGGTCCAGATCAGCCTCAGCTCAGTGACCTTCTCCGGTCGGGGCTGTTGGTTGGAGATCTATGGGGATCGGGGCACCTTAGTGCTGGGCAATGGCAATCTCAAGGATTACATCCACGGCTTTCAGCTACGGGGAGCTCAGGGGGGAGGTGAGTTGCAACCGCTGCCGATCCCGGCAGAACTGCAGGTCCCTGATCAGTTTCGGGATGGACGTCAGGCCCCCTTTATGGGTATCGTCGGTCGTTGGGTGGAGAGCATCCGTCAGGGAACCCCGCCCCAACCCTCCCTGGAGGATGGCATCTACTCACAGCTGTTGATGGATCTAAGCTGGCGCTCCCATGATCAAGGCACTTGGATCCAGGTGCCGGAGCGGTAGGAGCACCTAGGGGATCCTGCTATCATAAGTGAACACTACTCCCACCTGGGGTTGCTGATCGATGCAGAACAACCACAAGAAGAACAAGCAATTGGCCATAGACAACGCAGAACTGATGCGCCGGGTGGAGGAGCTGATCGATGCCTCCAAAAACCGCTACCGGATCACAGTCCAGGTGGCCAATCGGGCCAAGCGTCGCCGCTACGAGGAGGTGGACGATCTCGACGACAGCTGGATGAAACCGATCCGACGGGCCGTGATCGAGATGTCCGACGAACTGACTGAGCCTGAGATCATCGGGGACGAGTAAGGGTAGTGCCACAACCGTAGCTCAGGATCTTCCCAGTCATCTTCAGTGTAGGAAGTGACGGGTTCCTGTGAACACCATGGCTAACTCCGCCTGATCAGCCGCCTCGATGGATTCTTGATCCCGCAAACTCCCCCCCGGCTGCACCACGGCCCGGATCCCGGCCTCAGCCATGAGCGCGACGCTGTCTCCAAATGGAAAGAAGGCATCACTGGCCACCACCGCCCCCTGAGCTTTCTCCCCAGCTTGCTCCAGGGCGAGCCGCACCGAGCCCACCCGGTTCATCTGACCGGCCCCGATGCCAAGGGTCTGATGTCCTTGAGTGATCACGATGGCATTGGACTTGACATGGCGACACACCCGCCAGGCAAACTCCAGCTCCGCCCGTTCCTCAGGGGTAGGCTGGCGTTGGCTCACCACCTGCCAATGCTCCTGTTCCAGCGGCTGACGATCGCTCTGCTGCATCAGAAATCCCCCCGCAATCATCCGCACCATCTGAGCCGGACCCTTCTCCATCCCCGGTAGACCCAACACCCGCAGGTTCTTCTTCTTCTGTAGAATCTCCAGGGCTGCCGGAGCGATCTCAGGGGCCACCACACATTCCAGAAAGGTCTCCGTCAAGGCCTCCGCCACCTCCACATCCAGAGGCAGATTCAGGGCCACGATCCCCCCAAAGGCCGAGATCGGATCCGCCGCCAGCGCCGCCCGATAGGCCTCCACGGGGGTCTCTGCCAGAGCCACACCACAGGGATTGGTATGTTTGATGATCACTGCTGCTGCCTGGGGCTGATCCCAGAACTCCACCGCAATGGCCCGAGCCGCCTCCAGATCCACCAGATTGTTATAGCTGAGTTCCTTACCCTGATGGATCTGAGCCGCACACCAACCCCAGTCGACCCCTGTGGATCCTGATCCCGGACCCGGGGACTCTGCAGACGAGGACTCAGCCGATCGGGTCTCAGCCCCCAACCCCAGCTCCTGATACCACCCCGCCCGTTGATGGGGATTCTCGCCATATCGCAAGGTTTGATGTAGCTTGCCCAGGATCTGAGCTGTCTGAGGGGGTGTGGCGGAGAGATGATCGAAATAGGCGGAGATGGCCCAATCGTAGGTCAGGATGCGGGCAAAGGCTTGGCGAGCACACTGCCACCGATAGGCGAGGCTGATGCCCTCCGGTTGCTGCAGCTGTTGCAGAAACTCCCCATACTGTTCCGGATCCGTCAACACCGTCACGTAAGCATAATTCTTGGCCGCCGCCCGCACTAAAGTGGGTCCACCAATATCGATCTGCTCCATTGCCTCCGTCACCGATACCCCTGGCTGAGCCACCGTCGTCTCAAACGGGTAGAGATTCACCACCACCACCTCGATCTCCGGGATGCCCTGGGACTCCATCTCCACCTGATCCTGCTCTCGATCCCGCCGTGCCAGAATGCCGGCATGGATGCGAGGGTGCAAGGTCTTGACCCGTCCCCCCAGGATCTCCGGTGCCCCCGTATGATCTGCCACCCGCGTCACTGGGATCCCCGCCGCCTCGATCGCCTGGGCGGTGCCACCGCTACTGAGCAGGGTGAACCGATGCTGATCCACCAGGACCCGAGCCAAGGGCACGATCCCTGTCTTATCCGAAACACTCAGCAGGGCCAATCGACTCATCGCTCCTCTCCATGTACTGCCGCTGTCCTCCCATCATCTCAGCAGATCCGCATATCGCCTATCGCTTGTCCCCTCTCCCCAACAGCTTCAGGATCTTGAACAACCGCCTGTCTCCCCTCCGACTCCAGGATCCAATCGGGGACCCCAAGTGGAGTCTAGGGACATCGCCAATCCGCTCAGGCTGAATCCCCCAAAGGCACCACAATAAGGCATAATAGAGTGGCTGTGATCCGGATCACAGATTTTTTATCGATATCAAGGTAAGCATAACCAATTTTTATCCGAGACCTGCGCCGTCCAGGATAAGGTGTGCTGTGGTGACCTTTGGAGCCTTTGTCGTCCCGCCGAGAGTCCGCTGGCATGAATACGTCGCTCGAGATCGTTGGTCGCAAACGTGATGGTGAGAGTTTATCTGGAGATGAGATCTCACAACTGATCACTGGATACATGAAGGGGGAGCTATCGGATCTGCTCATGGCAGCCTATTTGACCGCTGCCTGTTGTCAAGGATTGAGCCCAGCGGAGATCGAGGGGTTCACCCAGAGCCTGATCGCGACCGGCCTGGATCTGAGTTGGGTCGATCTATCAGAGTTCAAGTTGAACCTGCTGAGTACCCATGGCATGGGCAGTAAGTTGGAGCTGGCCCTAGCCCCGGTGATGGCCGCCTGTGGGATCTGCGTGCCCCTGATCCGGCAGGAGGAGTTTCGCGGTTGGGGCGGGCTGTTGGAGCGAGTCCTAACTATTCCTGAGTTTAGAACCGAGTTCTCCGTCAGTGAGTTCAAGCAGATCTTGGAGCAACAGGGGATCGCCATCGCCCAGCAACCGGCGGATATTGCCCCAGCCAGTGCCAAGTTGCGGAGCATCCAGCAGCAGATCGGCGGGGAAACTTGTCTGACGATCATGGCCAGCACCTTTCTCAGTCCCTACCTGGCTTTGGGCATGGATGGTCTAGTGTTTGATGTGCGATCGGAATGGGAGGATGTCTTCGCGTTTGAGCAGGGCACAGCTTTGGTACAGACGATGCGGGCCATGAACAAGCAGGCAGCAGCTCTGGTAACCGATGGTAGCCAGCCCCTAGGTTGGGCGGTGGGGGATACTCTGGAGCTGTTGGAGATCCATGAGCTGTTGCGGGGGCAGACTGAGAGTCGCTTTGGGCAGACGGCGATCCAGACGGCGGCTTATCTGTTGTGGATGGGTACGGGGACCTTGAGTTTGGAGGTGGCGGAGGCTCAGGCCCAGGCGGTGATCGGCTCCGGTCAGGCCATGGAGAAATGGCAGCAGCTGATCGAGGCTCAGGGTGGCGATCCGCAGATCACAGAAGATGACAATCAGATCCCTCTGGTTGGGGAGCAGACGGTGGTGGAGGCTCCCATGGATGGAGTTGTGTCCCGGATCGATGTGGAGGCGGTGGGACGAGCGGCCCGCGAGTTAGAGGCCCGAGCGACAGCGACCACGTTGCCCGAGTTGGGGGTTGGGATCCGTCTACATGTGGAGGTGGGCTCAGAGGTGGAGGCCGGAGATCCCCTCTGTACGATCTATTCCGAGCAAGTGGGCAAGCGTAACCAAGCTGAGGCATTTCTGGAGCCCGCCTTCGTGATCGCAGAACAGGGGGCGGATGTCCCCGACCCGATCCGTATGGTGTTGATGGGCTAGGTTTGGGAGGGGAGAGATGGGTGGGAAGCCTGATGCTGAACTCGACCCATCCCCTGACGGGAGACCTAGATCTGTCATTGCGGGTTCTGCTCAGAATCCTGTCAAAAAGTAAAGGTCCTGGACAGCCAAGCAGCATTCCAGGACCCAGGGTTATTAAGTTTTCTCGGTCAGTAGGTGGCAAGTTCGTCCACCTATCAGGCTTACATCAGGCCGACCTGGGACAGGATGCCTTGGCCGGTCAGCAACTCAGTTGCCACACCGATCACAAAGCCCAGCATGGCCAGACGACCATTCCACTTCTCGGCGAATTCAGTAAAACCAAATTTGGGTTGTTGAGCGTCCATGTCTTTAATCTCCTATCAACGGGTTCTTCCTCATCATGGCCTCGGGATCTGAGATTGTCAAGATTTGTTACGAGGCTGGGTCGAGATGTTGCGTTGTGTGTCGAACCTGAACAGGGCTCACCGCTCCAGGACCGGATCAGCGGCGTTGATATTGCTGAGCTCCGAATAGGACTGCCTTAGCCGCATCGCTCATGGGACCCTGGCGCACCTCAGCAGCCAGCAACTCTAAGCCCTTTTGGACCTCTGGGCGGGCCGCGATCGTCTCAAACCACCGCTGCAGGTGCGGGAATGGCTCCAGATCCTGACCTTGCTTCTCGTAGGAGCGGATCCAGGGAAAGGTGGCGATGTCGGCGATGGAGTAGTCTCCGGCCAGGTAAGGGGCCTCCCCTAGACGTTTGTCCATGACGCCGTACAGACGGGAGGTCTCGTTGGTGTAGCGATCGATGGCGTACTGAATGGGCTCGGGAGCGTACTGACGGAAGTGATGGGCCTGACCCAACATGGGGCCAACGCCCCCCATCTGAAACATCAGCCACTGGATCACCTGATAGCGGGGGGCCATGGCGGTGGGCATCAGCTGACCGGTCTTTTCCGCTAGATAGATAAGAATGGCACCGGACTCGAACAGGGCATAGGACTGACCTTCAGGTCCCTCCGAGTCTACGATGGCAGGCATCTTGTTATTGGGACTGATCTTGAGGAAGTCAGGCTGAAACTGATCCCCTTTGCCGATGTTGATGGGGATGACGGTGTAGGGTAGGCCCACTTCCTCCAACATGATCGAGATCTTATACCCATTGGGGGTTGGCCAGGCGTAGAGGTCGATCATCGGGATCTCTCCTTAGGTTGGGTGTCCGGAAACGTTCAGGTCAATGGGAGGACTTGATCATTCCTATCCAAACAGTCTGATATGGATCTTCGCATTTCTCTCTGTTTTTGTGAATCAATTCAGCGCATTTGATATCAACATTCTGATGATCGGGTCTGCTGGGTCTGGGGGACATCCTGAGAGCGGAGGACAGCAGTCTCTGGGGAGTTGGGATCTGCTATGGTTTGGGGCTAGATCCGTCTCGTGGCTAGTGAGAGAACACCATGAACCGTCGTCGAGCTCAGGGATTTGCTCCCGGTCAATCCTCCTCATCTCAGTCCGCCTCGGCAGCTCTGGACATCACGACCGTCCTTCAACAGGCGACGCGATTGCTACAGACCCGGCGGTGGGCTCACGCAGAAGATCTGTGCCGCCAGGTGCTAGCGGCTCAACCTCAGAACTTGGATGCTCTCAATCTCATGGGCCTGATCTTTCGAGAGATCGGGGACCGCGCCAAGGCTAGAGCCTGGTTGGAGCAAGCGATCCAAGTGGATCCCAACTTTGTGGAGGCCCGTTCGAATCTAGGAACCCTATTGCGGGAGATGGGTTTGGGAGCCGAGGCCGAGGTTCAGTTTCAGGCGGCCTTAGAGATTAATCCTGATCACGTGCTCTCTCTCTACAACCTGGGGGTGTTATACCAGCAACGATTTCAGCTTCAGCAGGCCCTGACCTGTTATCAACGGGTGATCGAGATCCAGCCCCAGCTGGCGGATGCCCACAATAACCTGGGGACTGTGCTGCGCGGGTTGGGACGTCCACAGGCGGCGGTGGAGAGCTATCAGAGAGCCCTAGCCCTACGAGAGGATCCTAGAGCGATCACCAATCTGGGCAATGCGTTACGCAAACTGGGGGATCTGGAGGGAGCTAAAGCGGCCTATGAGCAGGCGTTGACCTGGGATCCTGGTTTTAGTCTGGCCTACAACAATCTGGGGAATACTCTACGGGATCTGGGTCAGTTATCCATGGCAATCCATCGCTATCGTCAGGCTCTACAGTTGCGACCTCGCTATGTCAATGCCTTGATCCATTTGGGAAGTGCTTTGGTGGAGGCGGAGGAATGGGAAGCAGCGGCGGAACAGTTGCAGTTGGCCCTAACGTATCAGCCAGACTCTCTACGTGCCCTGATCGCTTTGGCGGAACTCCAGATCACCCAAGGAGATCTCCAAACAGCTCTAGAAACCTGTCAGCAAGGTTTGGATCACGATCCGGAAAATCGCTTATTGTTGGCTCTGAAGACGGTGATCTATAGCGAGATGGGTGATCAATCCACACGTCAAGATCTGGTCCGTTTCGAGAGTTTAATCCAGGTACGACAGCCGGATCCTCCAGCTGGATATGAGGATCTCAATGCCTTTCATCAGGATCTGATCCAAGTCCTCCAAGATCACCCGACTTTAGTTTGGGAAAGACCTCCTCAGTCCACTCGTTCTGGATCCCAAACAGGTAACCTAGTCGAGGATCTCACCGATCCACTCCCTGCTCTCCGAGGGATGATCACCGAACAGGCTCAGCAGGGGGTTCAGTCCTTAACGGCGGATCCCGATCATCCCTTTCTCAAGGATCTGCCTGAAGAGTTGCGGCTTACGGATCTATGGGGCGTAGTGATCAAAACTGGGGGACATCAGACCCCTCATATTCATCCCTCAGCTTGGCTGAGTGGGGTGTACTATCTGGCTGTTCCAGAGACGATCTCACCTGAGGATGCAGAGGGTAAAGGCTGGATCGAGTTCGGTCAAGCCCCCGATCGATTCCGCTGCCAATCCACACAGCAAACCCATCGGATCTGTCCTGAGGTCGGTAAGATGATCCTATTTCCGTCTTATCTGTATCACCACACGATCCCGCACCCAGGAGAGCAAGAGCGCATCAGCGTGGCCTTCGATCTGGTCAAAGGTAATGCTCGTTCACCCCTCGATCCGTGAGAAGAGGATATCTCCATAGCAGGCTAACACCTCTTCCCCAGTACGGAAACTATCGGTCATCACTGCCACTCCCGAAACCTTAGGGGGATCGTTGCCAAAGATCTGCTGAAAGTCTTGACGCAGATCTCGACGTTCCTCGATCCAGGTCTCTAACGGATCGGCATCATTGCGGAGGACCATCACCTTAACCTGAGCCGCTACGGGACTGGTGATCACCTGTTCCTTCTCCACCCCGGCGGTCCAGACATAGTTCAGAGCTCGTAACCCTCGCAATTGTCCCCCAAAGGTCACAAAAACACGAGCAGAACAGGCATCGGTCTCCTTTTGAGTGATATCACAATTCTGGACTGGCTTGATCACCTTCCAACGCCACTGCAGGATCGGATAGTCATTCAGGTCCACCTGGATCCGTCGGATCAATCCTGAGGAGGCAGCCTGAGCATTAGCCTGGAGCACGATCTGATCTTCGTCCTCAATCAGCTGATATTCCGTATGTTGGGGAATACTACGAAAGGTCTGGGGTTGCCAATCAGGAGCTAGATCAGAGCCCAAGGTTTGGGAGGAAAAAAGACCCACCTCGATCTGTTCAAGCAACTGTTCGGATTCCTTGGGGTTCTGAGAGCGGGATCGGAATGGATTAAAACGCTGCATGGATCCAAAAAATAGTGTACCAACTGTGTCGTCAAAGGCGCTAAGAGATTCGATACTCTAGGATCGAGCCTGGGATCGTGGCTTTCGTCTCCCGCGTTTGGCGAAGTAGTGTTGATGATCTTCGCTAGCCAACCAATAATCGGAGGCGGGCTCGATCTGGGTCACAATGGGTTGATCATATCGTCCCGAGGACTCCTGTTCTCGTCTAGAGCGATGGGCGATCTGGTTCTGCTCCGGCGTATGGGTAAAGATCACAGAGCGATATTGCTCACCTCGATCGTTACCTTGGCGGTTAACGCTGGTGGGATCATGGATCTGCCAAAAGATCTCTAACAACTGTTCATAGCTGATCTGATCGGGATCATACTCCAACTGGGTGACCTCCGCGTGACCCGTGATCCGAGCACAGACATCCAGATAGCTGGGATTCTCAAAGTGTCCACCCATATAACCGACGGAGGTGGAGATCATCCCTGGAACCGATCGAAAGACCTCCTCCACATGCCAGAAACAGCCCGCCCCAAATGTAGCCTTGAGCACTTTACGATCTCCTGATAGCGGTCTCTCCATTTTAGATCTCTCGACCCATCACCCAGTCCTTCTGGATCTCCTTACCGACGACAAATTCACAGGATCATTATCAGCCCCGTAGGTATCCACAAAGGTCCTCCTGCCAAGATCGACCAAATCTTGAATATCCTCAGGAACAACGGTACGGATCACATAGGCAAGCGGTTCAGCCATAGATTATCCAGGAGCAGCTTATTGAGCGGAACGGGAGATCTCCACCTCAGCTTCGGGATGGAAATAGAGATAGATCTGTTGGGCTAACTTGGGGCCGATCCCTGGGATCTGGGCCAATTGTTCAGGACTAGCCATCTGGATCCGGGAGATGGATCGGAACTCCTCCATGAGTAATTTCTGCCGATGTCTGCCGAGTCCGGGAATGTCATCCAGAACAGAAGCATGTTGCCGCACATGACGTTGCTGTCGATGAAAACTCAGGGCAAAACGGTGAGCCTCATCTCGCAGCCGCTGCAACAGTAACCGAGCTGGATCATTGGCTTCCAACTTGATCGACACGGGATCCCCAGGTAAAAAAATCTCCTCCTCTCGCTTCGCTAAACCAATGATCGGTAAATGCTCTAATCCTAGATCCGCCATCACTTTGCAGACCGTTGATAACTGACCCTTACCTCCATCGATCAAGATCAGATCGGGTTGATCCTCAGGTCCCATCTTGGAGAACCGTCGCCGCGCCACCTCCGCATGACTGGCAAAATCATCCGATCGACCCGCTTGCACATTAGGATCTTTGATCTTATAGCGGCGATAACATTGCTTAGCCGGTAACCCATTCAAAAACACCACCTGACTGGCCACGGCATCCGATCCCTGCACATGGGAGATATCATAGCCCTCCATCCGATGAGGGGGAGCCGGTAGATCCAACACATCCGCCAATCGTTGTAGAGCCTCGGCATCCCGATCCGCTCGCCGTTGAGTCCGCTCTAACTCCAATTCCGCATTGCGTTCCACCAATTCGATCAGCTCCGCCTTCATCTGCCGTTGGGGCGCGATCAAACCCACTCTGCGACCTTTCTTCTGGGTCAACCACCCCTCCAACAGTTCCGCCTCCGGTAGCTCAAACTGAGTCAAGATCTCTGGCGGGATCTCCACTGAGTCACAGTTTTGATAGTGCTCCTGTAGGACCTGTTGTAGGATCAAAGCTGGATCATCGCCATGGTTCTCAGCGATGAATCCTAAGCGCCCCACCAACTTACCCGCCCGCACCTGAAACAACTGAATACAGGCCCGAGTCTCATTACGAGCCAGAGCTAGGGCATCATGGGAGGCTGTAGAATTGGGTAAGGAAACCTTCTGAGATTCCCCCAACTGCTCCAACCCCCGGATCTGATCTCGATAGCGAGCTGCTGCCTCAAAATCCTCCTTCTCCGCCGCCGTTGCCATGCGTTGCTTCAGATCTGTGATCAATGATTCCGTCTGCCCCTGGAACACCATCGCCACCTGCTGCATCGTAGTCCGATAATCCTCAGGGGAGATCAGGCGTTGACACACCCCTGGACAGCGACCAATATCATAGTTCAAACAGGTCCGATCCTTGTACAAAGGTTTCCACCGTTGCCGCAGGGGAAAGATCCGTTTCACTAATCCAAATGTGTACCGTAACAATCGCACATCTGTGTAGGGTCCATAATACTTGTCCTGATTGCGATTCAACCGACGATTCCGGGTAATGTAAAGTTGTGGATATTCTTGGGACCAAGTAATGCAAAGATATGGATATTTCTTATCATCCTTGAGTAGTACATTATAGGGAGGCTGATGGGACTTGATCAGGTTATCCTCTAGAGCCAGAGCCTCTGCCTCCGTATCGGTGACGATAAACTCGATCTCACACACCTGCACTACCATGCGCTGGATCCGAGGGGAGAGATCACTGGTGAAACGGAAATAAGATCGCACCCGTGAGCGGAGTTTTTTAGACTTGCCCACATAAAGGATGTGATCCATATGATCTTTCATCAGGTAGACCCCAGGCTCTGGTGGGATCTCCTTGAGGCGGGCCTCTAGCAGCTCTCGGTTTTGCAACAAAGGAGTGGTCATCGGGATCGCGATCAGAATCGGGACGAAGATCTTGGGGCTCAGGGGGCTCAGTCTGTTTCCCTAATCCTAACCCGATCCAAAGAGATCATGACTACCCTAGGAGATCCTACAGGCCATGACTCGTTCCGCCAGAGCAGGAAAGAGAGTAGCTGATCGCACCAGCCAAGGCCCGTTCCCCCAACCTGGAAAATGACCTTTGGGCGCATCCTGATGATATTGAACTTTATTGTGATCGATCCAAAGGCCGTTATTTGTCCATCCCACCTCAGCTCCAAATCGCTCCCAGTTTGGTTTCGTCCTCTCCCAGACAGCGACTTGAGCCTTAAACCCAAACTGATCGCCAGTGTACTGGCTCCAGAGCCGACAGATCGTGGTCAGATCCTCACAGGGAAACTCAGCCATATCGCTGGTGCGCAACACATCCCCCTCTTGACGACCCACGGCCTTTAACATCACTCGGTAGGTCTCGTAGTCAGCGATCCGCCACTCCTTCTGTTTGAGGTAATCTCGCAGCGGAGTGTAATCGATGCCTCTGGTCGAGCTGAGTCCTGGGGATCCGGGGACGGGCGTAGGAGGTGGAGCGGCTACCGTAGCACTAGCCGGAGTGGAGGGGGCTGCCACCGGTGGAGCAGAAGCCTGAGGTGCAGAGGGGGGGCCAGAGGGGCTAGTGGAGTGCTGTTGAGCTAATTGATTTTGGGCGATCCGGTCAAGGATCTCAACGATCTTTTCCAGCTTGCTGTTGATGCGAGCCTCCATAGCCTGTAGCTCTTGTGAGAGATCTTGAGACATTGACCCTTACTCCTGAGTACCAAACCGGGATGCGTAGCCCGACACCATTCTACGCCAGATCTTCCCAGGTCCGATCTCGGATGATCCATGAGTAGAATACTCACCTCATCACCGCTCCCCAGATGACTTGAGGCGCTAATTCTAAAGCGATCGGAATGATCTCCTCATGATCTTGAGGGGGATGCGGATGTCAGGAGCATTTCCTAGGTCAGGTCAGGCTCCAGATCCCGCTCGATCCAAACTGCGATACTGGATCGCTTCTGCTACATATTGAGGTTTGATCTGAGGGGATTCGGTGAGATCGGCGATGGTGCGAGCCACCTTCAGGATCCGATCGCTGCCTCTGGCGGACAAGCCCAACTTACGGATCGCCCCTTCCAATAACCTGCGACTGGCATCATCCAACTCACACCACTGTCTCAGCTGTTGAGATCCCATCTGGGCATTACAATGCAACTGAGGATCTGCTTGAAATCGATGTTGCTGGATCTGACGAGCGGCCATCACCCGTTGCCGAACATGGGTTGAGGATTCTCCTGATCGGGTGGAGACGATCTCCTCTGGCTTCAAACGATTGACCTGCACATGTAGATCGATCCGATCCAATAGCGGTCCCGAGAGTTTAGACCAGTAACGGATCCGTTGTTGAGGGGTGCAGGTACAGGCGGTCACTGGATCACCATAAAACCCACAGGGACAGGGATTGGTGGAAGCTACTAGGGTCGCTTGAGCCGGATAACGGATCGATTGTCGCACCCGTGAGATCGTCACCTCTCCATCCTCTAAAGGTTGGCGTAGTACCTCCAAAACCTGCCGCCGAAATTCTGTTAATTCGTCAAGGTAGAGGACACCACGATGGGATAATGAGATCTCTCCCGGTTTAGGATAGGATCCCCCTCCCACTAAGGAGACCGATGAGGCGGAATGATGGGGCGATCTGAACGGTCTCTCTGTCACCAAGGGTGTACTATTTTGTCCCGCTTGTAAACCCTGGCGTAACAGTCCAGCCGCAGAATAGATCTGGGTGATCTCTAAGATCTCATCCCATTGTAACGGGGGCAGGATCCCCGATAGACGCTTGGCCAACATGGTTTTACCAGCCCCAGGACTGCCTACTAACAACAGATTATGCCCCCCTGCTGCCGCGATCTCCAAAGCTCTACGAGCTAGATCCTGACCTTTAACGTCTTCTAGATCTAGATGAGGTCGTTGTTGTTGCGCCTGATTCACAATCTTGGCAGGATCCGCTTGAGTAGGGCTGAATCGATCCGGCTGATTGATCAACTCCACCACCTGAGTTAACGTCTTCAATCCATACACTTGTAACCCCTTGATCACAGCCCCTTCGATGGCATTGGGCTCTGGTACCACCAAGCGGGCAAACCCCATCTCCTGCGCCGCTGCTGCTACAGGCAATACCCCAGTCACCGGACGCAAGCTACCATCCAGGGAAAGTTCCCCCATAAACAGGGTCTTCTGCAGGTCTCCTGTGCCGATCTGATCCGCTGCCGCCAACACCCCAAGAGCGATAGGCAGATCGAAACTGGGTCCCTCCTTACGCAGATCCGCTGGGGCCAGATTGATCACCACCTTGCGCATGGGAAAGGCCAGACCCGCATTCTTGATCGCGGCCCGCACTCGCTCCTTCGACTCCTGGACTGCAGCATCAGGTAGCCCTACTAAAACGATCTGGGGCAACCCACCCCCTACATCTACCTCAACCGCAACCCTCAGGGCCTTCAGCCCCAGCAACGTAGCAGACCAAACTTGGGCAAACATGGCAGATCCTCCAGTGGATACGTCCGATCTTGCCAGAGATCTCCCTGAATGGGGGAGGATCAGGATCTCGTAACTCCCTGGATTACTCGTCTCAGCTGGTGCAGAGAACTCTCAAGAGAGCACCGAGTTCAGATTGGGACAGGGAGCCGTTGATAGAGAACTCCCAGGCAGTTATGATTACTGAGCGACTAGTGAGCAGTCAGTGATGCAAACCCATGGAGAGACAGAACAGAGGACACGATCCTCTTCCCGGAATCTGTTTATCAAACAGATCTACCTTCGCAACCTGCTTTCCTTCGGACCTGACTCACCTGCAATCCTTCTAGGATCCCTGAATGTCCTGATTGGACCTAATGGCTCGGGGAAATCCAACCTCATCGAAGCGATCACTTTGCTCCGTTCTACACCAGGAGATCTCAATCAGTTGATCCGTAAAGGAGGTGGTGTAGAGGAATGGATTTGGAAAGGATCTATGACGCCTGCATCCCTCGATTTTTTGATTGATAATCCTCGTGGACAACAACCTCTGCGTCACGTCCTTTCCTTTAGTGAACAGAATAGATCTTTGCATCTAGAAGATGAACGAATAGAGAACGAGAAACCTTATCCAGGTCAAGAAGATACCTACTTTTATTATCGATTATCTGGTGGTAAACCTGTGGTAAATAGAGGAGGTGAAAGCCGCAGACTTTCCCAGGAAACCGTTGATCCTGAGCTGTCTATCCTGGCTCAACGCAGAGACCCTGAGATATACCCAGAGATCTCTTATCTTATCGATACTTATGCTAAGATTCGTGTTTACCGGGAATGGGTCTTCGGGCGTAATACTCCTTTTCGAGAACCCCAGAAAGCAGATGGACGATCTAACTATCTGGAGGAAGACTTCTCCAATTTGGGCTTATTCCTCAAGAGACTACGTAGATATCCCCCTGCGCGAAGAAAGATCTTGGGTTACCTGAGTGATCTTTATGAGGGGCTGGATGATTTTGATGTTGATATTGTCGAAGGGAACTACGTTCAGATTTATTTCACGGAAGGTGATTATACAATCCCTGCGACGCGTTTATCAGATGGCACGCTGCGCTACTTGTGTCTCTTAGCCATTCTTTGCGATCCTGATCCTCCCCCCTTAGTCTGCCTTGAGGAACCTGAACTTGGACTGCACCCTGACATCCTGCCCAAAATTGCTGATCTGCTGACTGAAGCCTCTTATAAAACACAGCTCATTGTGAGTACCCATTCTGATATCCTGGTTGATGCCTTATCTAATCAACCTGAAGTCATCCTGGTTTGCGAAAAGAAAAAGGGGCAAACTGAGATTCGACGTTTGAGTGCTGAAGATCTAGATATTTGGTTAGAGGAATACAGCTTAGGTGAACTGTGGACACGGGGTGATCTGGGAGGAGTAAGATGGTAAGAGTCAAGATCTTCGTTGAGGGAGGAAGTGGAAAAGGGAACGATCGAGAGAGCAACATCCGCTGTCGTGAAGGCTTCAGTAAATTACTCAAGAAAGCAGGATTTGAGGGACGGATGCCCCAGTTCTCTCCTGGAGGAGGTCGAGATCAAATATTTAATGATTTCAGGAAAGCTCTTGTTAGTGATCAGGAGGGTTGCGAATACGTACTACTCGTGGATAGTGAGGATCCTCTTTCATCTTCAACAACACCAGCGTGGAATCACCTCAATCAACGAGATCATTGGGAACGTCCATTAGGAGTAAGTGATGATCAAGCTCAGCTCATGGTAACCTGTATGGAAACCTGGATCCTTGCAGATCAAGGTGCTCTAGCACACATTTTCGGCAGCTCTCTTCGCGCAGGAACATTGCTGCCTACGGCTAACCTCGAGAGTAGGACTAGACACGAAACTCAAGAGAGTCTTGAGGCTGCAACTCGAGACTGCGGAAAAAGAAAGGCTTACAAAAAGGGCAAGCGATCTTTCCAGATTCTCGGTGAACTGGATCCTGAGGTCCTCAAGCGTAGTCTCCCCCACTTCCGAGCATTTATCGAGTTCCTAGATGGCAAGTTAAGCTAAAGGAGCCTGCGCCGATCTGATAGATCTCAGCCTTGAAAAAGCGGCTGCTGCTGTCCTGATCAGATAGTGGTCCATAAATGAGATCCCTGACCTGGAAGTTATCACGATTGACTATCTCTCCATGGCCAATGATCACCATAGGTTCAACAGTACGGCTCAGCATAGCCCCCAACTCTCCAGTCTTATTTTACACTCTGTTGGAATGGAATGGATCTGTTTTCAACCAGGAGGATCTGGCACTCACTGCCAGGTGTTGACGTATTCACTATAAACAGGTAGCCTCATGACATGATTCACTCTAAGGCGTGAGTCCGTCATTGGCCAATAGGCCTTTGCCATCGCCAGCAGTCCCTAGGAGATCGTAGTTTCTAGGCCGTTTTCCCCTCAGGATCCCGAAGCTCTCACTATATAGAGTGAGGATTCATCCCGAATCAATGGATCTTTCCCAGGATCCCACCCCTGCCCATCCCATTTCAGGAGCACATCATGAGCGATATCCGCTTGGTTTCCGCCGCCAAGATCGAGAACTATGCCCTACCGGCTCTCCTACGCAAGCACCCAGCTCGCCCCCCCTTCACGGAGCTGAAAGACTCTGCCGGTCATATCCTGCGGGATCTGTTCTCCGTCTACAACGAGGAGGATGTCAACGCCCTGCTTAACCTGGCTGCTGAGGAATACACTGCCCAGAGCCCTACCCTCTCCCGGCGCCAGATCTTGAAAACTCCCCGCAACGCCATGACCTCCGCCGATCAGCTCAGAGCTCAGATCGCCGAGGCTGGTAAAAAGGCGGATCAGTTCGTCATCGAACATGGCACCACCATCAGCAACATCGCCCTGGGTGTGGCAGGTGTCATGCGCTCCTACGGCCTGATCAAGCAGATCGTCCGCGAAGCCGTCAAGCTGGAGCAGGATGAGTCTGTCTTTCCTCAAAAAATTGAGATCGAGGATTAGGGTGTTCTGTAACCCGGCATTCAGAAGTTTACGAGAGATCAACGTTGACAGCCTCCTTTCAGATTGATACCCTAAGGCGGTTATGGCGAGGAAACTTAATGGTGAGTCGTTCGGCAAATTTGCTTTGACATGCATGAGTAGTCTGTACAGACATTATTGTCGATCGGCCTAATTGAGTTTCCTCTGATCTTGGTCTCCCAGTTACATCTTGAACCTCAGCTTACCGATCAGTAGGAGTCATCATGAGCCAAACCCTAGACAAGAACCAAGTGTTTGAATCCTTTCGAAAGCTGCTCGTAGACCGTAAAGCGCTCGGATCCAAAGTGATCACCAAGGAACAGGAGGCGGAGCGTGCCAAGGATCAACAGATCCTGGAACTGGCCTCCACCTATACCGTGGACACCATTATTAAAGGCCTAGCCGATCTGCAGTTGGATGTGGGATCGGTGGTCGGGGGATTGGCGGAGAAGCTGTCCTCTGAGATGGCCAAGCTGGAACAATTGCGACGGGCGATCCAAGTGGAGACCCAGCGGTTGCAGGAGTTGCGGCAGGTGCGGGTGGTGGCGGATGCCCTGCACTTGCTGACCCTGGAGCATCAAGAGAAATTGATGGAGATCGATCGGGATACTCAAAATCAACAGGAGATCTTGGCGCAGGAACAAACCGAGACTCGCAAGCTCTGGGAGCGGGATCAGCAGGAGTTTGACATCCGGATCCAGGAGACCGCCGCTCTACTGGCTCAGGAGCGGGAGCGACAGGAGGCCGACTTCACCTACCAGATGCAGCGGGAGCAACAGATCAAGCAGGATGAGTACGCTGAGACCCTGCGTTCTATGCAAAGACAGCTGCAGGAGACGGGTCGGATCAAGGAGAAGGACTGGGGGGAGCGAGAGCAGGAACTGCAGAAGAACAGTACTCTGCTACAGGAGTATCAACAGAAGGTGGAAGCCTTCCCCACTGAGCTGGAGAAACAGGTTAACACGGCTCGAGAGGAGGCGATCCAGGAGGTGAGCCGAGACGCCAAGGTGCGAGCTGAGCTGCTGGATAAGGAATGGCAGGGCACACAGCAAGGATACGAGCTCAAGATCCAATCTCTGGAACTGACCATCCAGCGGCAGATCGAGCAGATCGAATCCCTCTCCAATCAGCTTCAGGAGGTGATGAGACAATCTCAGGATCTGGCCCTGCGGGCCTTTGCCTCCTCCACCGAGGTCTCTCTCTCCGGATCCAACTCCCACTCCTAGCCCATTGACCCATCTGCGTAGAGGCATCTGACCATGGCTAAAAAGATCACCTCCAAGAGCACCAAAAGCGACATCTTGGCAGCCTACGAGGAACTTCAACAGGAGAAAGCAGCCCTAGAAAAGTCGCTGAAAGAGTCCTCTCGATCCGCTCCTATCTCTCAAGCACAGCCCCAACCTCCAGCCCCATCTCAGCCCCAAGCCCAAACCTCATCCAAGTCTCAACCTGAGCCCCCACCCATGACCCCTCAACTCAATCCCCAAATGGATCAGATCCTGGATCTGCTCAACCAACTACAACACAGTTTCGGATCCGCCATCAGCACCCTATCGGAGAAACTGCTCAAAGAGGCCACTCAACTAGCAGAGATCCAGGCTCAATGTCAGGAGGAGCGGCAACAGCTGCAGGATCTCCACGCCATCACTGTGGAAGAGGGCACTCTGGATGAGTTGATCGAAACCTATGAGGCTCGCTCCAAGCAATTTGATCAGGAGTTGCGTCAGCACAAAGAGGATCGAGAGCTGGCGCTACAGCAATCCCGGAAAGCCTGGTCGAAGGAACAAGAGGATCATCAACGGGCCGTTCAGGAGCGTAACTCCACTTACAAAAAGCAGCAGCAACGGGAGACAGAGGAATACACCTACGCCCTGGAGCTACAGCGTCGCCGGGCAGCAGAGGAATTTGAACAGCAACAGCAAGCTCTCTATCAGGAGTTGGAGGAACGGGAGGCTAACCAGCACAAGGAGTGGGCCGAACGGGAGAAACAGATGGCTGAGCGGGAGAAACAGTTCGCCGATCTGCAGGCCAAGGTGGAGGCTATGGATCAAGAACGTGAGGTTGCCTTGAAAAAGGCTAAGGAAGAGGGCAAAGGCATCGCCCATTACCAGGCTAAAGTGAAATCGGATCTGAAGGCCAAAGAGATCGAAGGTCAAAAGCAGATCTACGAGCTACGGCTCAGCTCCCTGCAGGAGAGGATCCAGACCCAAGAGGCTCGCACCCAGAACCTGTCGCAACAGCTGGACGTGGCCCTCAAGCAGGTTCAGGATCTGGCGGTGAAGGCCATCGAGGGCACCTCAAACCTGAATCAGTCCCAGGTGCTGCGGGAGATCGCATTGGAGCAGGCCAAGCAGGTCAAATCTAAGTAATCTGTCCGTTCTACAGCGATCAGGAACCCGATGTAAGACGATCGATCTCTCTATCGCTAACTCCAAGTCATTCCTGATTGTTGTACAGCTCGATCTCAGGACTTTGGGTTGCATACCGCAGCCCTTTTTTCGTGTTGTTCATGGGATGGATCCCGGCCAAGCCCGCATGGCATATCGGATCAGGTTTTGGATCGCCTCTGGATCCTGTTGCGCCCGTGCCAATACCGCCACGCCCTGGATCACGCCATTGAAGAACTGAGCCAGCCCCCGTACATCCATATCCTCAGGCAGATCTACACCCAATCCCTGTTGCA
>CAYSEO010000003.1:0-3296 GCA_964429885.1 uncultured bacterium | reverse complement strand
ATCAGACACCCCAGCCGTTGATTTCGCTCCAGGTGCCATACCGCTGCCCATTGCAGAAAGGTCGCCATCGCCTGACGTGCCTGAGGTTGACTGGCTAGGACACCATGGCAGAACTGCAAGGCAAGAAAGCATTGGTCACCGGCGGCAGTCGAGGAATCGGGGCAGCGATCGCGCGCCAGTTAGCTGCAGAGGGCGCGGATGTAGCGATCACCTATGGCAGCTCCCAAGCGGCAGCTGAGGCCGTAGTGGCTGAGCTGCAACAACAAGGGGTCAAGGCCCTGGCGATCCAAGCGGATGCGAACCAATCAGAACAGGTGGGCGCTGCGGTCCAGGAGGCGATCGCTCAGCTGCAGGGATTGGACATCCTGGTCAATAACGCGGGTCCCTTTGGCCTAAAGCCGATCACTGAGGCCACGTTGGCGGATTACGACCAGATGATGAACATCAATGTCCGATCTGTGTTCCCGGCCATCCATGAGGCAGCCCCTGGGCCGCCCTCAACATTGATGGGGGGATGACGGCTTAGAGATCCTGGACCCCCAATAGCTCAGCGATCTCGAACAACATGCGGTTATCAAAGGCTCCATCCCCGTGGGAGTACTTATGTAGGATCTGGGAGATCGCCGCGATCGTCTCCGCCTGATCTGAGGGGATCCGGACCCACTTGGTTCGTCCTGGGAAGCCGGATAGGGCCATGTTTTGGTATTGACTGTCTCGCATCGCGGTCACTGAGCTACTCTTCAAGATACCTGCTCTCTGATTCTTATCTCATCTGCCTAGACGAAACCGCTAACTGGGGCACAAAGATCGATCCTTAACACTGAGATCGGTTGAGCTCGGATTTGCCCTTGGGACAGATCTTGAGAACCTGTCCGGTCCTGTCACGACAGCAAGGTGGGTATATACTCTAGCAGATCTCTACGGAAAGTGCTTCTCGGGGTGATTGATCCCAGCCAGGATCCACCCATCCTAGCCTGTTGAGATCTATTGATCAGGGAGCTTCACTGCTCAACACCACAGAGCCGCACTTCAAGAAGCTTAAACGGCCTGGAGAAGGTATATAACAGTATCGGTGGTCCGAGGGGTTGCAGTGCTAGGATGTGATCCGTTCAGCCACTGGTCACCGCCTGCGGAGGGAGTCCCCATGCCACGTAAGTCCGACAAGTCCGCCGCTTCTCAGAATGGATCTGTTGATAAGCCTAAAACAGATAAAGCCAAAGCCCTTGATCAAGTGCTGTCTCAGATCGAGAAACAGTATGGCAAAGGGGCGATCATGCGGCTGGGGGATGCCGCCCAGATGCGGGTGGAGACGGTGCCCAGTGGTGCCCTCACCTTAGATCTAGCTCTCGGAGGTGGCTATCCCAAAGGTCGGATCGTGGAGATCTTTGGCCCAGAGGCCTCTGGAAAAACCTCAGTGGCCCTCCATGCCATTGCTGAGGTGCAGAAGAAGGGAGGTACGGCGGCATTTGTGGATGCGGAACATGCTCTCGATCCGACCTATGCAGCGGCTCTAGGGGTTAGAATCGAGGATCTGCTGATCGCGCAGCCGGATACCGGTGAGGCAGGTCTGGAGATCGTAGATCAGTTGGTACGTTCGGCGGCGGTGGACATTGTGGTGGTGGACTCCGTGGCGGCCCTGGTGCCTCGGGCTGAGATCGAGGGGGATATGGGAGATGCCCATGTGGGCCTACAGGCTCGGCTGATGAGTCAGGCCCTGCGCAAGATCGCGGGTAACATCAGCAAGACGGGCTGTTTTGTGGTCTTTCTCAACCAGCTGCGCTCCAAGATCGGCGGTATGGGCTATGGCCCCCAGGAGACCACTACGGGGGGTAACGCCCTCAAGTTCTACTGCTCGGTACGTTTGGATATTCGCCGCATTCAGACCTTGAAGAAGGGCAATGATGAATACGGGATCCGGGCGCGGGTCAAGGTGGTCAAGAATAAGGTGGCCCCTCCCTTCCGGCGAGCCGAGTTTGATATCATCTTCGGCAATGGCATCTCAGGCATCGGCTGTATTGTGGATCTGGCGGAGGAGACCAATCTGCTGAAGCGACGTGGCTCCTGGTACAGCTATAACGGGGAAAACGTTGCCCAGGGGCGGGATAATCTGGTCAACTATTTGAAGGACAATCCCGAGATCCTCAACGAGATCGATACGGCGTTGCGAGAGAAGCTTTCCTCGGGTGCCACCGTTTCTGCCACCTCCGTAACGGCGAAGAAATCTAAATCTGGAGGAGGAGATGAGGACGAGGAGGAAGAGTATATCGAGATGGAGGACGATTCTGATAACTCCGATCTGGCTGACGACGCCTCTGAAACCGAGATGGAAGTGGTCACAGACGAAGAGTTTTAGTTTCCTCACTCTATTGATGAGATCTTGACTTTCCTACTTCATGATCAGGGCAGGTACTTTCAAGGGCCTGCCTTTGTCGTTTGGCCTCATAGAGGAGTAGTCCTCCGGTCATGGCAAGGTTCAAAGATTCAACCCCCGCCGCCATGGGGATCTGAATGGTGCCATCGGCTTGATCGATCAAGGTCTGACTTAAACCCGCTCCTTCATTGCCCAGGAGAAATATCGTAGGAACCGTGAGATCCCAATCCCATAACGTTCCCGTCCGATCTGAAATTGGCTGGGCGCAGGCAGCCAGCACCCGGATCCCTTGCTGTTGATGGAGCTGAATCAGAGCTCTTAGATCATCAACAGAGCGAGGGGGACACTTAAACCACTGTCCAGCCGAAGAGCGCAACACCTTGGGATGCTCCGGATCCACACTATCGGCAGAGATCCACAACACCTCTGATCCGGCAGCCACACTATTGCGGATCAAGGCTCCTAGATTGCCCGGATCCTGTAGGGTCTCCACGGCCACACCCAAGGAGATCTCAGCGGGATCGGCAGGAGGAAGGTGACGGGCAACCCCAACGACACCATCTGGGGTCTCTGTGGTGGTGAGCCGCTGCAACACAGCTTCACTCACGGGCTGCTGACGGGTGGATGACGGGATCTGAGTCAGGATCTGAGGATGATGCTCTTGCCAGAGGGGGGTATAACAGAGGGCTGGCAAGGGCCAGCTGGTGCTGAGAGCCTCCTGGATCAGATGGGTGCCCTCCACTAGAAAACAGCCCTGCTCTCGTCTGCCCTTGGCTTGATGCAGTCGTCTCAGCTGCTGGATCCATTCATTTTTGGGGCTGGTCAAGATCATGGTTGCGGGGGCTTGTCGGCGGGGTCGGAGATGCTAGAATTGCAAAGCGCATCGAGGAGAGTAATCACTCACCTATCCATGATGCCGGGGCGT
>CAYSEO010000002.1:17071-60385 GCA_964429885.1 uncultured bacterium | reverse complement strand
AGCCCCACAAGGGCACCCCCCTCAGCCGTCGCATGGATGCCTTACATCGACAGTTTCTGGATCGAGCCACCCCTCATATTGCCGAGATCGCCCTCCAGTTGGCGGAAGCTTACGACGAACAAGAGCAGTATCGAGAGGCCCAACGCTTTTACCGGGAGGTGCTGGATCTGGATGGGACCCTCACCCTCCGGCCTATGGTGTTGGAGCGATTGGAGGAGATCCGAGTCCTACAGACCCAGGGGGAGAGCCCCAGTGTGCATCGATTACTGGAGATGGCAGATCAACATCGGGAACTGGGCAGCCTAGAGACCGCTGAGGCCCTGTATCGTCAACTGTTACGCAGCGACGCCCCTCTAGAGGTTCACAATGCCGCTCGGAAGGGACTGATCCGGCTGTATCCCGATGGCAAAGCCTAAGGGTGTAAGACCCTAGCCCGATAAGGTTATTCTAGGAAATCGGACTTGCTGCTCAATTCCGTCTGGTCAAACCCAGATCTAATGGAATAATTGGGAACGAGTCAGGCAATTATCTCGCTGGCGATCTGGAGGTCCGTTCGATCCTATGAGTTCATCACCATCCGCGTCCCCCTACCTGCTGAGTATCGATCTGGGCCGCACCTCCTCTAAGGCCTGCATCAACCGCGATCCTGAACAGGTGATCCTGGTGCCCGCTAACGTCAAGCAGGGAACCTCCTCTGAGATCAGCCATGGGGGATTTGACGAACAATCCACCGATCCTTTACTGGATATCTGGTTGGAATACCGCAACGATTACTACGCCGTGGGCCAGTTAGCCGCAGACCTACAGGCGGATCTAGGTATCGGACGCTCGAAAGTGCAGGATGCTCTGGTGCGGATGTTGGCTTGTATTGGACTCCTCCATGTCCACGATGAGGTGATGGTGGTGTTAGGCATTCCCTATCTCTCTCAGGAAAAGTTTGAGCAGGAGAAAACCGAGATCACTCAGCTGATCCTGCGTAAACACCAGATGATGTTTCGAGGTAATCCCATCACCGTCTCTATTCCAGAGGTGTGGGTGGTACCGGAGGGCTATGGCAGTCTGTTGTGGGCTGAGGCTCAGGGGGAGAAGGGAGTTAGCTTCAAGGATCTGTCCGTGGCCATCGTCGATATCGGTCATCAGACCACAGATTTTTTGATGGTGGATCGGTTCCGGTTTGCCCGAGGGGCCTCCTCCAGTGAGGGGTTTGCTATGAGTCAGTTCTACGAGCTGGTGGCCAACCAAATCGAGGGGGCAGATGCCCAATCCCTATCCCTGATCGCTGCAGTCCATAAGCCCAAGGGAGAACGGTTATATCGTCCCCGCGGGGCCAAAAAGCCCACCAATCTAGACGAGATCTTGCCCACCCTGAAGCGTAATTTCGCCAACGATATCTCGGGTCGCCTGTTGAACTGGTTGCCGGAACGGGCCACAGAGGTCATCATCACAGGGGGTGGTGGGGCCTTTTTCTGGGAGGAGCTGTTGCCGTTAATGGAGGAGGCCAATCTGAAAGCTCACCTGGCGGATCCCTCTCGTAAGGCCAATGTCCTGGGTCAGTTCCTCTACGGTGAGATGCAGTTGCATAAGATGAATCTCCGACCGGCAGCAGCGGAATCGACCTAAGCTTTGCATTAGTTGTTACCTGAGGATCTCTATGGCACAATCCCGTCGTTCCAGCCGATCCAGTCGCACCTCAACCCAACGCGTCCCGACCAAATCCAGCAAGTCGGTGACCTTCGATCTGGAGACCGAACAGGAGCTGCTCACCTCTATCGAGGAGTTTCTCTCAGAGTCCTCTTTCTCCAGCTTTAGCGACCTCTGTAAACATGTGGTCCAACAGTACATGCAACAGGCCGAGGCTTCCCCAGAGAACGGACATGTGCCTGGCTCAGATGCCACGGATCTGGAAACCCTAGGGGAGCTGAAGCGGCAGATCGCAGCCTTGGAGGAACGTCTGCAGTCCTTGGCTCCTGAGGCAGACCGGCTCAACCAATTGGAGTCCGATCTGGTCCAATTGGCCTCTCGGGTGGATGCATTGGCCGCAGGATCTGGGCAGGCAACCCCCTCTCAGCCCGCTCCTCAACCCAAAGAGGCGGATCCGGTCCTAGCCCGTCTGGGTCCCCTGTTAGAGGATTTCTAGGGCTGACACAATGGCCTCATGTAGGGCTACCCGAAAGGGCAAGATCCCGCTGTGATCTCGTCCGTAGTAGATGCTGTTGGTGAGACAGGCAACCACCAGAGAATGATGGGGATCGATCCAGAGGGAGGTGCCCGTAAAGCCGGTGTGTCCGTAGGCTCCTGCGCTGAGAGGAAAGCTACTGGCCTCAGGGTGAGCAGATCGCAGCGCGAACCCCAGTCCCCGACGGTGATCCCCCTGTTCGGCATGGGGTTGGATCATCTGATCCCGAGTGGAGAGATCGAGGAGCGGCAAGCCCCCAGACAGAAAGCACTGACCGAAGCGAGCCAGATCGGCAGCGGTGGAGAACAAGCCCGCATGACCCGCCACTCCCCCGAGACGAGCCCCGTTCTCATCATGAACCTCGCCCCGGATCCGTCTGCCTCGCCAGCGACAGTCCTCCGTGGCCGCGATGGAGTCCACAGGATCCCAATGCAAGGGTTGGGGGATCGGATCATCAGAGACGGGTCGAAACCCCGTGTCCTTTAGACCTAAGGGTTCGATCACCTGGGATTGGATGACTTGATCGAGGGGCATCTCTGTCAGCCGTTCTAGGGCCAGACCGATCCAGATCAGGCCAATATCGCTGTAACGCACCTGCGTGCCCGGTGGGTAACTGAAGCAGGTGCCCAGGGCCATCTCAACCGCCGCTTGCCGATTGGGACAGCGAAACAGGGGACGCCAAGGAGGCAAGCCAGAGCTATGGGTGAGCAACTGCCGCCAGGTGAGCTGTTGAGGATCGATAAGCTCCATGGGGTCTGTCTGAGGGGAGAGGGTGATCCATTGGCCGGGGTGTAGGGGATCCTCGTAGGAACCCAGCGGTCGGGGAGTGGCGATCTCAGGCAAAAGTAGCTGTACCGATCCCTCCAGATCCAGATCTCTCTGGGAGGCGAGCCGGAGCCAAGCTGTGGCGGTGAAAAGTTTGGTGATCGAGGCGATATCGAACTGATGTTGTGGCGTGCAGGGGTGATCCACCTGAAGTTGACCATAAGCTTGCGAGCAGATCACCTGATCCTGCCAATGGATCTGGAGTTGCCCACAGGGGAAGACCTGACCCACAGAGGATGCCATCAGATCCTCAACTCTCCCGAGGTCCAGAGCGGTGCTGATCATCACGAAATGTTTCCCATAGAGACATTTAGGTCACACTAGCTCGGGAAGAGAGGTACAAGGGTTCGGCTCAGATCGGGGCAGGCAAAAGGTAACACGGAAACCGCTGAGAAAGGGACGTTTCCCCTAAGTTATAATGAGCACCAATAAAGGCCCCCCCTGTTATTGTTGCCCTTTCAGCCCTGCCGATCCGTCCTAGTCATGTTGGCATCCCTGAGACAAGCCCTGAGCACCCTGAGTGATCGATTACTGGGTCGTCCTACCCCGTCAGCTTCGGATCAGGGACCTGCTTATCCCCTCCAACAACTCAGCACCCTAGAAGCCAGTCTGGTTTCCTCCATCCCTGATCTGTTGATCTTGATGTCCCGAGATGGGACGCTACGACCCCTTAACTCGGGTGAGGGAGTCAAGATCTATAGACATGATCGACTCTTCTCCTCCATCCCTGCCACGATCTATGACGTCATGCCTGCAGATGCGGCTCAAGAGCGGATGACCTATGTGGAGCGAGCTCTGCAGACAAGACAACTACAACAATATGAATACTCCTTACAGATGGAGGGAGAGATCCGTTACGAGGAGGCCCGCATCTCCATCTGTGGTCCAGATACGGTCCTGGTGATCATCAGGGATATCACGGAGAACAAGCAGGCGGAGATATTGATGCAGCTGCGCACCAAACAGGGGCGGATCCTGAATCGTATCAGCCAACAGATCCGTCAATCCCTACAGTTAAACGATGTTTTGAACACAGCGGTCTCAGAGATCCGTCAGTGGTTGAAGGTCGATCGAGTAGTGATCTATCAACTCAATATCGACGGGAGTGGTGACATCACTGTGGAGTCCGTGGTGGGGCCTCGTCTTTCGATCTTGGGAAGAACGATTCATGATCCTTGCTTCGGCAGAGGAGAGATTGAACCCTTTCGGCAAGGTCAGATCCGCTGCCATGAGGACATCTATGCTGGGGATCTACAGGAGTGTCATGTAAAGCTTTTGAGTCAGTTTCAGGTGCAAGCCAATCTGGTGGTACCCATCCTCCACGACGAAGGAGTCTGGGGATTAATGATCGCTCACCAATGCACAGGACCTCGGATCTGGCACACCTGGGAGATCGAGGTACTCCGACAGATCACAGCGCAATTGTCCATCGCCATTCAACAATCCCAGCTGTATGAGCTGACTCTACAACAAGCTCGGCGAGAGAAGCTCCTGAATTTACTGGTTGACGCCATCCGTCAGAGCTTAGATCTGGATCTGATCTTAGAGCGGGCTACGGAGGCCCTACTATCCACCTTCCAGACCAGCCGTGGTGTTGTCGCCCTCTGTTCCCCGACGGATTCAGCCTTTCAGTACACCATGACATCTACCCTGGAGAAAACCTGGGCCGTCCTCGATACACAGATCCCGATTGAGGATAATCGTCATGCTCAAGCAGTTCTGGCCCAAGTGGATCCGGTAGTGGTAGATAATGCCCAGGAGCACCCTTTATTGATGGAGGTGATGCCTCTCGTGGAGTCTCTCCAGATCAAGTCGATGCTGGCGGTCTCTATCCGATTGGACGATCAGGTGAAAGGGATCCTCTGTGTACAACAGTGTGATCGCTATCGGCAGTGGACATGGGATGAGCAATTGTTGATCAAGCAAGTGGCAGATCAATTGGCAGTGGCAATCCAACATGGGGAGCTTTACCGACAGGTACAACAGATCAACACAGAGTTAGATCAACAGGTTCAGACTCGTACCCAACAACTGCAACGAGCACTCCAAAACGAGGAACTGCTACGCCGGATCACTCAAAATATTCGAGAGAGCCTAGATGAATCTCATCTATTAGCAGTAGCGACTCAATCGTTAGGCGAAGGATTAGGATTAACTCGGGTGGCGATCCGACAAATAGATCTGGAGCAACAGATCTCCTCGCTGATCTGTTATTTTGATCCAGAGATAGGTTTAAGTTATGGCGAGGTCTCAGAGACGATCTCCGATCTCAAGCCTCTGATCGATCAGCTGAGTCAGGGACAGGTGGTGCAGTGTTGTTTCCTAGAACGTCCACTCTGGCCCCAGGAACAGAATCACACCTTACTGATCTGCCCTATCGCTGATAATCAGATCCTACTGGGATCCTTAGGTGCCTCTAAGCCCAGCCCAGAATTGTTTAGCGAGGCTGAGATCCAGCTGATGCAGCAGGTGGCCGCTCAATGTGCCATCGCGATCCGACAAGCTCGACTATATGAGACAGCTCAAGCCCAGGTCAAGGAACTGGAGAAGCTCAACCAACTCAAGGATGATTTTGTTGCTACAGTCTCCCATGAGCTCCGCACTCCGATGACCAACATCAAGATGGCGGCCAAGATGTTACAGCTGGCGGTGGAATCCCCAGAGAAACAAAGTCACTATCTCAATATCCTAGAACGGGAGTGCAACCGAGAGATCTCTTTAATCAACGATCTCTTAGATCTACAACGCCTAGAGACCAGCAGCAAAGCTCTGATTCCAGAGATGATCTCAATCCGGGATTGGCTAGAGAGAGTTGTAGGATCCTTTCAGGAACGAACTCAACAAAGACAACAACAGCTTGAGCTGGATATCGATCCCAACCTAGAGGTTCTACAGACCGATCGCCTCACCCTAGAGCGGGTCATCTCAGAGCTGATCACCAACGCCTGCAAGTACACCCCACCTCAGCACCAGATCAAGATTAGGGCTCGCTCACTGGATCCCATGACCCTAGAGTTTCAGATCATCAACACCGGAGTTGCGATCCCCAGTGATCACCTACCCAATCTCTTTGAAAAGTTCTATCGGATCCCTAAGGCGGATCAGTGGCAGCAAGGGGGCACGGGTCTAGGGCTCTCGCTGGTAAAACGAGCTGTAGAGTGGTTGGGAGGCAAGATCTCTGTGGAGAGTGGCGATGGACAGACCGCCTTTACGATCCGACTTCCCCTGTCCTCTCTGGCTCAGGAGGGAGGTAAACAGTCTTAAGATTGAAGGGGTAAAGCAGATAGCCTTGAGGTAAAGGTAGGGAAGTCTGGAACCAGGCAATCACTTTAGGAGGCAGTGGCAATGAGTTCTTCAGGGGAAGCGAGAAAAGGACCTGGATGTCTGTTCTGGGGCTGTCTGACGGTTGGGATCTTGGCTTTGGGGGTTGGAGGATGTACGGCATTCGTTCTCTATAGCGCTAGAGAGGCCCTACTTTCCCTCACGGTTGAGGAACCTGCCCCGATCCCAGTCGCTGACCCGGCACCCGGTCAGGTGGATCAGATCAGACAGCGGATTGAGGATTTTCAGGAATCAGATCAGGTGAATGAATTGGTCCTGACAGAGGAGGATATCAATGCCCTGATCGCGGATAACCCAGTCATCGCAGGCAAGACTTTCGTGAATATCGATGAGGATCAGCTCTCAGCTCAAGGATCGGTCCCATTGGAGGGCATTCCCTTTTTCTCAGGACGCTATCTAAACGGCAGTTTCTCCATCGCTCTGTCCGTGGAAAACGATCAACTCCTGGCCAGCATCACAGACTTTGATTTTGCAGGTCAAGAGTTGCCCGATGAGGTCAAGCAGCAGGTTCTCGCTGACTGGCAAGATATCAATATCTTTGAGTTGCTCTCCGATCCCCAAAACGATCAACCTCCGTTACAAGAGCTACAGGATCTGCTCCAGGATGTCGATCGACTGGAGGTCATGGAGGGGCAGCTCAGCTTGATACGGGAGTGATCGGGGGAAGATCTATGGTTCACCGAGAACCCGATAAGGAGATCAGCAAAAACGTTTATACAGACTCTATACTGTATATCAAAGCAATTTTGCCGATACTACTTATCAAGCGATAGGTGCTCTGAGGCGAGTACTAGCAGCCATCGATGGGTTGGCCTGCGTCATTCCCTAATCCTGCCTCTCGTATCCGATTTAACGATTCTGTCTTGAGTAATCTGCTCAGCTAATAAACAGATCACCGATCATGATTGTGTCCCATGTCCATGACTGGATCCCCAACCCTCTCTACTACCCAGATCCCTGTGATCAACTTCTCTGAGTTTCGTCAGGGGGATGCTGTTACACGGTACCGGATCGCTCAACAGATCTATCATGCTTGTCATGAGATCGGGTTCATGTATCTGAGCCAGCCTGGTCTGCCAGAGCAGCTCCTGTCTGAGACCTTTGCTCAGTCCCAGCGATTCTTCAGCTTGCCCTTGGAGATCAAGGAACAGATCAGCTGGCAGCCCACCAATCGCGGGTATGTGGCCCCAGAGCGACAGCAACTGGATCCGGAGCGACCTGGCGATTACAAGGAGGCCCTGGATCTGGGGAGTGATCGGAACACCGCTCAACCCAACCAATGGCCTCAGGATCTAGACGGATTTCAACAGCAGATCGAGAGCTTCTGTGCCGCCTGTGAAGATCTCACTGCTGAGGTCTTGCGATCCTTTGCTCTGGCTCTGGATCTGCCGGAGGGATTCTTTGCGGAGCGCCATACCCAACAGAATTACACCTTGAGATTGCTACATTATCCCCCCCTCACCCAGTCCTTGAAACCCAACCAGATCCGCACTGGAGATCATACGGATTGGGGCAGTGTGACGCTATTGTTTCAAGATCAAGTGGGAGGCCTGGAGGTATTGACCCGTCTGGGGGAATGGGTGCCTGCCACTCCGATCCCAGGGACCGTTTTGGTCAATATTGGGGATCTGATGCAACGATGGACCAACCATGAATTCTGCTCCAATGCCCATCGGGTGGTGATGCCAACACAAGCTCACGCTCAGACCTCTCGCGACTCGATCGTATTCTTTGGCGGACCCGATGCTGAGGCCGAGATCCAGTGTGTGCCCACCTGTCAAGGAGCGGATCGACCCCCGCTTTATCCAGCCATCACCACGCGGGACTATTACCGTAGTCGGATCGAGGCAACTTTTGGCTCATAAGGTTCCTATTCATCTCTCTGGATCCTCTGGATCTCAACAGTATCTATCAAGCAACCCAGGAGGCTCTCTGATCATGTTTACCTGATTCGATCGTTACGATCGTCGCCATTTTCTCAAGGCTGGGGCTGCTGCCATGGGTGGGCATGGGTTAGAGGTAAGATTCTCCCCTATCTCTCAGAACAAAAAAGGGATCCCTAGTAGGATTCCCAGTACTTGATTCAGAGATCCCGTTAGGATTCTCAAGGAGATCTAAACCCTTTACTCCAGACCCATGCAGTTGGCGTAGTAGGTGACCGTGGCGGGCCAGTCGGAGAAGATCCCTAACACTTCGACATCTTGAGCCAAAACATTAAGGACCGTCATCATATCCCCATCGTTATCGATGACCTCCTCCACAGTTTGGTAGTACCAACCCCCGCCATCTTCCAGAGGAGCGGAGCGCTCGATCGTCCAGGTGATGATCTCCAAGCCTGCCTCCTGAGCTGCAGTGGCATAGACCGAGGGTACAATCTGATCGTCCTCATCCACCGCCACCAACATCCACATGGGAGGGGCGATGATCTGCACCCCATCCTCCACCAAAGCCTCCATATCCGGGGACCAGGTTTCCGGATCAGAATGATCAAACTCTGGATCATCGTAACGATCATCCAGGAACACCGCTTGCTCGCCAAACTCAGGCTCGTTCTCGATCCAATACAACACATCCTCTAGATTGAAAGATTGCGCGTACACCTGATCCGGCTCAATGCCCGCATCCTTATACTCATCGATCAGTTGTTGCGCGTAATCTTCCTGGGAATACTCCCCCTCAAACGGCATCTCCACACTGGGAGACTTGAGCTCAGGGGTGAATTTAGCCCCCAGATCGCTGAACAACTCAATGCTCTCCCCATGAGAGATCACCGTGCCACAGGTGGAGTACAGATCCGTGCGCCAATCCGCCGTGCCCCCTAAATACTCCTCGACCGTGGTGGCGTTAGGATCAGAGGCATCCATCTTGCCACAGAGGGTTTTGAACTCAGCCAAGGTGATATCACTGGTGCAACACTCCGCTGTCGCCTCCGTGCCCTCCTCCAGATCCGCAGGGCTAAAGGGCACCGAACACTTCTCCGCCAACTCTGGAATGGCCAGGATATTGGTGGTGGTGTGCAGATCACATTGGGAGTGACGACAGACCAGCTCCCGATCTTGGGTAAAGGTGACATCACACTCTAGGATCCCGGCCCCCATGCGAGCCGCCGCCTCATAGGACTCGCGGGTATGCTCTGGGAATTGCAGAGGCGCTCCCCGGTGACCAATGGAGAAGTCCGATTTGAAAAAAGGTCCTTCGGCACATTGCTGTAAGGCCGATTTCAGTTCGCCTTCCTCCATATCCTCAACCAGGTAGTAGGGGCGAGGTCCCAGTTGCACATTGATCTCACCGCTGTCTTGGGTATCCTGAGCTAGAACAGGTGTCCCAACCCACAGGGCGGCCAGCATCGATAGCCCGAGGGCCGATCTCGATCTAGAAATGCTCATAACGATCTCCAGTAGTCTTCGGAAGCTAAGGGCAACCATACACCCAGAGCGAAGTCCCTCAGGTATAAGCCTCGTAAAGGTTTGGTAAAGCGATCACCTGACTTCACAATCTTTAAAAGATTGAGCTCGGATCCGCCCAAGAGAATCTCCTGATCCTCCATAATGGGTCTAGTTCGCTGCTCAATCCTGGATCATGCCCGACACCCTTAGCCTGCTGACCCAACACCATCGGGGTCCTGAGTTCTCCGATCTGATGGTACAGACCACCCCAGGTCGATTCAATGAGGACTTCTGGTCGTTTTGGAATCAACATATCCACCCCTGTCTCGGAGATCAGCCTCGGCTGCTGGATCTGGGCACAGGTCCGGGATTGGCCCTGCAGCTCTGGGCTGATCGCTACCCTCAAGCTCATCTCTTCGGCGTCGATCTGATGCCTTATATGTTGGAGAAGGCTCGGGAGCTGTTGGCGGATCTGCCGCAAGTCCAACTGCTGAAGGCGGACCTACATGATCCACAGCTATCCCTGGAACCCCATTCTATGGATGTGGCTCAATCCGTCGTGGTGTTACACGAGATGATCCAGCCTGTCCGTTTGCTACAAACAGCCCATCGTTTGCTGAAACCCGGTGGCAGATTGATGTTGGTGGACTGGATCCGGGCTCCCCTGGTCCTCTACTTTAGTGAGGAAGAGGTGGATCAGATCTTTGCCACGGATACGGATCTGGAGTTGCTTGATGATTGGTTCACCCATTTCTATGAGCATAATCGGTTCAGTGCCGATGATCTGGTCTGGCTGTTGGAGCATTGCGGCTTTCAGGTGATCGCTCAGCAACGGTATAAACAGGATCGGTTCGTGCGCATGGCAGCGGAGAAGGTGTGATGGATCCTCAATGGTTGCAATGGGCCAGACAGCTCCAGGGGATCGCTCAGAATGGACTGCATTTCGCCGAGAGTCCCTACGATGTGGAGCGCTATGAGTCGATCCGGGAGATCGCAGCCCAGATCCTCTCCACCCCCTCCGGCTGGACCTCTGAGCAGATCATCGATCTGTTCGCACAAGAGTCGGGCTATGCCACTCCCAAGGTGGATGTGCGGGGCGTGGTATTCCAGGAGGGACAGATCCTCTTGGTGCAGGAGAGATCTGACGGACGTTGGACTCTGCCCGGAGGTTGGGCCGATGTCAACGATCGACCCAGTCAGGCGGTGGAGCGAGAGATCCTGGAGGAGGCAGGTTATCGAACTCGAACCGTTCGGCTGTTAGCTGTGTATGATCGCAGCCAACATGCCCACTATCCCCCCTATCCATTCCATATCTACAAACTATTCTTTCACTGCGAGATCCTGAGTCAGGAGCAGCCCGATTACGTGGAGACCCTTGCAGCCCAATTCTTTTATCGAGATGCTCTTCCTGAGCTCTCCATTGGACGGGTCACCGCCGATCAGATCCAGCGCATGTTTCGCTACCATGATCGGCCCAGCCAATGGTCTGTGGAGTTTGATTGAGAATGGGATAGGAGCTCATGATCCTGAGCGATATCATCACAATTCTAGAGTCATGAAGATGCTATTGGGATCCTCTTTATAGGTAGCAAACGGTTGACAGAGCTGAAATCCAAACCTGGTGTAGAGCGCATGAGCCGGGGTGAAGGCGACCATGGAGCCGGTCTCAAGGCTGACTCGTCGATAGGAACGGCGGCGGGACTCCTCCAAAATATGGCTCAGAAGACGAGAGGCGATCCCCTTTCTGCGATGGGCTCTAGCGGTTCGCATGGATTTGATCTCCCCATGGGTAGGATCCAATTCCTTTAGGGCACCACACCCCAAAAGCTCGCTGTCCTGCCACAGCGTCCAGACAGTAACCTCGGGCACCCGCAACCCCTCCAGATCCAAGGCATGGCAACTTTCTGGAGGGGAGTGGAAGGCCATATCCTGCAGATGTTCGTCTAACAAGTTAGCGATCTCAGGCCCTTGTAGATCATCAATACGAATATCCATCCCCAAGATCCTCAACCCAGCAATACCCCACTAGGGTACCGTGTATACATAGTTCGGTGATCTGACCCACCCCTAGCCCCTCCCAGGAGGGGAACAAGAGGATGAATGAGAGATGGGATGAGAGATCTGTGTATCAGGTAGCCCTAAAAGGTTTTCAGATCCTAGGAGCTGAAGGGGGCTCGATCGAGCCAAAGATTAACCTCCGTATCTCGATCAAGCCCTGAGTATGCACAGCCTAGCCCGCTAGCTGCTTCACCTTAGCCATGATGCTGTCCGGATCGATGCCCTGGTGGGGGTACTGCTCCCAAAGACCACCGGATCCTTCTCGGTAAGTGCCCAGGTAAGCATATTTCGGCGTCAGATCCCGCTCCAGTAGCCAGGAGCCAAAACGGCTGCCTAGACCTGTGCGCCGGTTGAAGGGCTCCACCACCAGCACAAACCCAGAGGTCCCGATCTTGGCAATCATGTCCTCATCCACCACATTTAGAGTGGGCTTGTTGATCAGTCCTACGCTGATTCCCTGTTGCTTGAGGCGCTCCACTGCATCCACCGAGCGATACAGAGCATCCCCAAAGGCGACAATGTAACCTGCCGTTCCTTCCCGGATCACCTCATCCTTGCCGGGGGTAAAGGTATAGCCCTCACCAAAGAACTCCTTGCCCGATTCATCCAGAATGTAGGGCACCTTAGAGCGGGTGGAGAAGATAAATCGCAGGCCCGGATCATTGAAGATCGCCTCCACACAAGCCGCCATCTGATGACCATCCCCAGGAAAATACAGGCGAGTCTCGTGGCCATCATCCAAGCCGTTATCGGCAAACATATTATTGATGCCGAAGTGACAGGTATTGTCCGCCATATCATCCACCCCAGCATGGGAGAAATGACAGAGAATGTTGGAGTAATTGAGACGAGACATGGTGATTTCAGACACCACCATCTCTAAGAAGGCACTAAAGGTGGCATAGATGCCTTGCTTGCCCTGCTCCATGCCAAAGCCAGCCGCAGCAGATAGGTTGCCCCGCTCCATGATGCCGCCGCTGATGAACACCTCTGGGTGAGCCTGTCGGATCTGTTTCAGCCCACAGGATCCTTCCAGATCGTTGTCCACCACCAACACCTTCTCTTTGCGCTCCGTCTCACTCATGCGACCCAGGATCTTGACCACCGTATCGCCAAAGATATTGCGGTTAGAGCCCACATTGCTGCTAGATCCCATGAAGGTATAGGGATTCTTGGGCTTCTCCAGGCTCTTGAGATACTCGACCGCCTCCGTTCGGCCCCGAGACTCCAGGAAGGTCAATGCTTTATCCAAAGGGATCACATCATGGCCATGGGTAGATCCTTCAATGCCCTCAATGCCCACAGACATCTTGCGCTTGCAGATCACAGCCACCGGCCCCGGTGTCTCGATCGCTTGACAGATGCGCTGGTAGAGGCCGTCCAGATCCTCACCATCCCCCTCTAGAACCGTTAGCCCATGGCCCCGCAACGTCTGAGCCACACTAAATCCCGGCAGGTAGTTAGAGGGATGTCCAGCAATGGTGACATCGTTGTCATCGATCAGCAGCTTGACATTCAGGTGTTGGGCTACAGCCAGACGAGCCGCCTCCGCATCATTACCCTCCTGCTGAGATCCGTCCGATCCGAGACAAAACACCGCTTTGCCAGGATTAGCCAGAGCCACACCGTTGACATAGGGCCACATGTGACCGAGACGACCGGAGCTAAACTTCACCCCAGGGGTCAACCCCTTCTCTGGGTGTCCCGGCAGATGGTGATGGGCCTCCCGATAATGCACCAGCTTTTCCAGGGGCAGATCGCCATCCAGAGCTGACATGAGATACTGGGTCGCCACCCGGTGTCCCGCCTCATCAAAGAAGATCGGCACAAAAGCCTCGGGCTTACCCCGGAATAGAGCATCCAGGATCATCACCTCCGGCACCGTGTCGTAGGGACCTCCGGTATGTCCCCCCAAGCCCTTCGCTGCGCCCGTGGCGGTGAAGAAGACGATGGTATCCCGACACAGCTGAATGTTGGCCCGCAGCGCCTGTTTCTGTTCGGGGGTGAGGGTGGTAGTGGCCGGATCGAGGCTGATCCGTTGGTAGGCATCCAGATCAATGGGGAAAGGAGCGGTTGCGATAGTCATGGAGGTTCCTTGCGGCACGACAGAGAGCGATGGGGTCGGTCAGAGGATCAGATCGAGTCGGAGTTCAGATCGACCCCCCATCCATACATCTGCGAAGCAGCCCGTGATCAGGCTGTCCTATCACTGTAAACCAAGCCCTGTGAGATCCGAAGTTAGCTCAGGATCCAGTTCCCCCTCTATCTCGGCAAGCAGCTTAGCTCTCCCCAGGCCAGATCAGAGTCCCAAATTGAGCAGACAGACACGATGACTCCCGCACAGGTCTAAGAGTTATTGCAGTCGCCACTCCGATTGAGACGCCCGGATCAGGCGTAAGTCGATCAGCAAAAACGTTTATACAGGCTATATAGTGTATGTCAAAGTAATTTTGTCGATCTACTTAGCCTCAGGTCAAACGATCGTCATATCCTAAAGAATGGAGCGACTGCAATATCTGCTGACTTGTTGTCTACAAAACTATTTCTAGAAGGATGATCCAGGTTGTTGCAAAAACTCGATCTCCGCTGCAGTGGAGGTCCGGCCCAGGATCCGATTGCGGTGGGGGAATCGACCGAATCTCTGGATCACCTCCAGATGACGTTTCGCATAGGCCAGACACTTGGCGTTTTCTGGATCAGACTGATCCAGTTGCGAGAAGAGTTCCACCGATCGATGTTGATCTTCTAGATCCTCACTATGTTCAAAGGGCAGATAGAGAAACCATCGCTGTACCGGCAGCAGCTCCTGATCAAATCCCCGATCTAGGGCTTGTTTTGCGGCAGCCCGAGCCATCGGATCCGTGGCAAAAGCTTGGGGCTGACGTCGGAATAGATTACGAGAGAACTGATCTAAAACGATCACCAATGCCAAACCAGAGAGGGGATGGTCCTGCCAATCCTGTAACTGACCTGTAGCAGCCTGAGCGTAGATCCCGAAGAATTGCGCCTGGATCTGGTGATCAAATTGGGGATCTTTGATGAACCAGGCTTGACGAGGTTGGCCATAGTCAGGATCCGTAATGGAGCCAAACCAAAATTCTAGGATCGACTGGGAGGGGTGAGGGAGTGCCATGGAGATCCCTTAGCTGGAAAGGGAGGAAGAGGGGATCGGATCCTGGATTTTGCCTGCGAATTTCATCAGGGCATAGTCCAATCCTTCCGTTAGGGCCCGACAGGAGGCTTCGATGATGTTGGGGGAGACTCCCACCGTGGTCCACCGATGTTGGCCATCACTGAACTCGATCAATACCCGAGTTCGAGCTGAGGTGCCCGCCCGACCATCCAGGATCCGGACCTTGTAATCGGAGAGATGGGTTTGCTTCAACTGCGGATAGAACTCCAATAAGGCCTTGCGCAGGGCACTGTCCATCGCCGCCACCGGACCATTGCCTTCACCAGCAGTCACCCGCACCTGATCCTCCACCCGCACCTTGATCGCCGCCAGAGAGAGGACCTCAGGTTGCTGTTCCTCCAGATCCCAGCCCAGACTGCTCCATGTGGAATCGGTGTTGGAGGTAACGTTGAAATGGATCAGCTCAAAGAACTCAGGCCGCAATCCCAGACACCCCCGCACCAATAGCTCAAAGCTGGCCTCTGCTGCTTCGAATTGGTACCCTTGCATCTCCAGCTGTTTCAAATGCTTGAGGATCTGTTGGGCTCTGGGATCCTGTTTCTCCATCTCGAAACCAAAGTGTGCCACCTTGGTCAACACATTGCTCATGCCCGCCTGTTCGGAAACCACGATCCGTCTGACATTGCCCACCTGATCCGGTTGGATATGTTCGTAGGTGATGGGATTCTTACGGACGGCACTGACATGGATCCCTCCCTTGTGGGCGAAGGCGGAGCGTCCCACAAACGGGGCATGATCATCGGGAGCTAGATTGACCACCTCACTCACGGCTCGGGAGGTTTCCGTCAGTCGGGTTAACTTGCCCTCCGGCAAACAGTGATAACCCAGCTTCAGCTCCAGATTGGGGATCAGACTACAGAGATTGGCATTGCCACAGCGTTCCCCATAGCCATTGATCGTGCCCTGGATCATGGTGGCTCCGGTTTGGACTGCAGCTAGGGCATTGGCCACCGCCGTACCCGAGTCATTGTGGGTATGAATGCCGATCTGAGCCCCCTGCAGGTGATGGGCTTCCTCCAGGACCCCCTGGGTGATCTGGGCGATCTCCGTGGGTAAACGACCACCATTGGTATCACAGAGAACTAGCCATTGCGCACCCGCCTCCGCTGCCGTCCTCAGGGTCTCCAGGGCATACTCGGGATTGTAACGATAGGCATCAAACCAGTGTTCGGCATCATAGATCACCCGTCGCTGTTGGGAGCGCAGATAGACGATAGTGTCCCGGATCATCTCCAGGTTCTCCGCCAGGGTGGTGTTGAGGCTGTCGGTGACATGCAGATCCCAGGATTTGCCGAAGACGGTGACGTAGCGGGTGCCTGCCGCCAGAATCGCCTGAAACATGGGATCGTCTTGGGCGGAGCGTTGGGGACGACGGGTGGAGCAGAAGGGGACGATCTCTGCCTGGATGAGGGGCTCCTCTTTCAGCTGCAGGAAGAATTGCACATCTTTAGGATTGGCACCGGGCCAACCCCCCTCGATAAACGGGATCCCCAGTTGGTCCAGGAGCTTGGCGATCTGGAGCTTATCCTCGATGGAGAGGGCCAGACCTTCCCGTTGGGCGCCGTCTCGCAGGGTGGTGTCGTAGATCGTGAGGGACTGTCCAGTCATGGGGCTATCGAGAGGTTTCCAAGGTCAAGATGTGTTGGCTTATGGTTAGGCAGCCTGATGTTAACAGTAACCCAAACCGTCACCGACGATCAGAGCACCGATCTGTGGAGATCTGCGATCACTGGCCTGGATCCCGCCAGAGCAACTCATCCACTCGTTCAGAAAGATCGTGCCTCTGGCTATGAGCCAAACCCATGGATCGAGGATGTTTCTGATAGACGATCCCGGCAGCACTCCACCGATCGATCGCCTCCCCCAGCCGATCCCCATCCGCGATCAGACTGATCCGCACATAGCCCTCTCCTCCTTCTCCAAAGGCATTGCCAGGGGTCACGACGACACCGGTCTTCTCCAACACCTGTAGGGCGAACTCTGTTGATCCCTCATGCTCCCCATTGGCCAAAATGGGTGTCGGGATCCAGAGATACATGGTGGCCTGAGGCGGCGTGATCTGCCAGCCCAATTGAGAGAGACGATCGATCATTAGATCGCGGCG
Organism: uncultured bacterium; assembly: GCA_964429885.1. Lineage (GTDB taxonomy): Bacteria > Cyanobacteriota > Cyanobacteriia > Thermostichales > Thermostichaceae > CAYSEO01. Next base: position 43,301 of record CAYSEO010000002.1, on the reverse strand, counting down.
GGCTTGATAGCGTTGCTGCACGGAATGGAGGTAGTGATCCGGGAGTCTTAGAGCTGTCTCCGCTGCCGTCTGGATCGCCGCAAAGATACCATAATCTAGGTTCGTTTTTAGGGTCCGCAAGCTCTGGATGATCTGACGGTTGCCCACCACAAAACCGACTCGCCAACCGGCCATATTGTAGGTTTTTGAAAGGGTGTGAAACTCGACCCCGATCTCCTTGGCCCCTGGGATCTCTAACAGACTGGTGGGCTGATAGCCATCGAAAGCCAGCTCCGCGTAACACAGATCATGCACCAGGATCAGATCATGCCGATGGGCAAACTGAACGATCCGCTCAAACAGCTCCCGTGGAGCCACCGCTGTAGTGGGATTGTTGGGGTAGTTGAAGTAAAGCACCCGAGCCCGTGCCGCAACCTCAGACGGAATCGCATCGACATCGATCAGCCAATTCCGTTCAGGCCCCATGGGTAAGGGATAGATCTCGGCTCCCGCGATCAAGGGTCCCCGAAAGTGGGCGGGGTAGGCCGGGCTAGGGACGAGGACTAGATCCCCCGGATCCACATAGGCCAGGGCTAGATGAGTGAGACCTTCCTTGGATCCCAACAACGGCAGAGCTTCCCCCTCAGGATCCAGCTCCACTCCATAGCGCCGCTGGTACCATTCCGTGATCGCAGTCCGAAAGCTGCTCGTGCCCTCAAACGGCGGATAGCCATGATTAGTGCTGTCCTGGATCGCTCGTTGGGCTGCCTCCACCACTGTCGGAGGAGTAGGACCATCGGGATTGCCCATACCCAGATCGATCAGATCCAATCCCTGATTGCGAGCCCGCACCTTCAGCTCATCCAGACGGGCAAACACATAGGCCGGGAGCTGCTGTAGCCGCTTGGCCGGGGTGAGGCACGATTTTTTCTGAGAGGCCAGCATAGGTTTCCAGAGGGGCTAGCGGGCAGATCCCCCTGAGGTGAGTGGTAGCCAGATCACGCCTCATCCCAGAGTGGATAATATGGTTATCAACAATACAGTCCTGGAGCGCTCCTCGGCAATAGCTCGATCTACAGGTCTGGCTCCTCTCGTGTATGCGGATCACTGCGATTCCCCTAGGGTTAACCCACCCCAACCCCTCCCAGGAGGGCTTCAGCCGATCTCGATCTCAGCGAAGAAAGGCCGTCACCAACCACATCACCACGAAGGTGAGCCCCACAGCCCACAGAGCACTGAGGCTCTGACCCGCCACCACACTCAGGATCCCAGTGGAGATCAACCACCCGCCGATCAGCCCCCCTAAAGCCATCAGCAGAGCACGGAAGAATCGACGCTCCTTGCGATAGAGGAAATACAAACTATTCAGCAGTCCCAAGGATAGGATCACCGTGAACGTTTCCCCCGAGACCGTCAGGACCCCCAGACAGAGAACAGCGAAGATCACCCCTGGCAAAAAGATATCGGAGCGATCGGGGGTATCCAGTAAGCGCCCTGCCCAATCAGGCAATACGATCTTATGAGTATGAGCTGGTGTAGGGACCTCCGCCTCCGCCTCTAAAGCCCGCTCCGCATACCGGATCCGATCAGGTACCGCGATCTTTCCTTCCTTACGCAACTTGAGCCGTTGCATCAGGATCATGTCATAGGCTTGTTCCACCCGCTCCTGCTCCTCCTCACTATGGGGAGTCATCCGCCTGAGCAGGCTTTCTCTTGCTGCCTGGATCTCCTCGAAGGAGGCATCCTCACTGACACCCAGCACTTGGTAGGGGCTATTCTCCGTCATAATGACCAAGACCGCATACTCGCTACCACTCTAACCTCTGGATCCCAGATCGAGCGGTCTACCCAAGAAGGAGTTTTGGGGTCTAAGCAGATCAGTGATCCGATTCAAGAAGCCAGACCCGCCATTGAGGCTGTGGTGACTAAAGATCGCAATGTCGTCGCCGTGTAGTCTAAAGCCCCCTGAGTCGTGGCCTTGCCCAAGCTGATCCGGATCGCTCCCAGGGTGAGCTCTGGCGGGATCCCCATGGCCACTAAAGCAGGACTGGGGGCCAGTTTGCCACGCTTGCAGGCAGATCCGGCACTGATGGCGATCCCGACTTGACTCATCTGCTGCACCAAGGCTGTGCCAGTGGTGGACTCGACACAGTAGCTGAGGTGATGGGGCAGACGTTGGGCCAGATCCTGAGGACCGATCAGTTGCAGGGAGGGCAGATCCGCTAGACGTTGATGAAGATACCCCTGCAAAGATCGAAGACGCGGGATCTCGGTGGCCATCTCCCGTTGTGCCCATTCCGCCGCTACACCAAAACCGACAATGGCCGGTACCGCCTGGGTCCCAGATCGTAACCCCCGTTCCTGTCCACCCCCCTGCACCACAGCGGCCAGATCCAATCCAGGCCGGATGTAGAGCGCCCCCACTCCCTGAGGACCATACAGCTTATGGGAGGAGATCGACATCAGATCCACCTGCAGGTCCGTCACGGCCAAGGGCAACCGCCCCGCCGTCTGCACACAATCACAGTGAAAGATCACCCCCCGGCTACGGCACACCTGAGCCAGCTCCTGGATCGGCTGCACCACCCCCACCTCGTTCTGGCCATGCAGGATCGAGACCGCCAGGGTATCCGGTTGTAGAGCTGCCTCCAGAGCCTCCACCGTAACCAGCCCCTCAGAGGTCACCGGCACCCGCGTGATCCGCCACCCTCGGGTCGCCAGACGTAGCGCCACCTTCTCCACCGAGGAATGCTCGACACTGGAGATCACCAGATGCCCAGGCTGTGGGGCCAGCTCCGCCAACCCAAATAGGGCCAGATTATTGGCCTCCGTGCCCCCCGAGGTGAACACGATCTGATCCAGATCCGCCCCGATCAACTCCGCCACCTGCAGCCGAGCTCGCTCCATGGCCAGGGCCGCCCGCTCCCCCCAAGCATGCAAACTGGACGGGTTACCCCAAGCCTCCGCCATAGCGGTCTGCATCGCCGCCATCACGTCAGGCCGAGGGGGGGTAGTGGCGCTGTGGTCCAGTTACTGAGAGGGGTCCATGACAACTCGACGAAAACTACAGGATCTCTACAGACTCCCAGGATCTTAGCCCCTGAGCCTGATCCCATGGGGGATCTGTCGATCTCTCTCTGTGACTGGGGCTGCCTAGGGGGATCGACTCAGGATCTCAGATCCTATAATGGCGAGCAATTCATCCATGGTCGAGAGTCGGTTCCCGGCTGGGACCTGTTGTACCTATCGAGAGGAGAACAGCCCAATGGCCCGCTATCCTAAAGCCCGCTCGGAGTTCGTTGCAGCCATCGAGGAACTTAGCCTCTGTGGACCCTATTTCGTGGAGGAACGGATCGCCCGCCATCGGGGTCGGTTTCTGCGAGCGGTTAAGGATGTGTCTCCGGGAGAATCCTGGTGGGAGGTGCGTCATTTCTTCACCCACGAGGGTCCCTGCTGGGCCTACCTGCCAGAACACCGCTCCATCTCTCAGTTCGCTTGGGGCCATACCCTGGAACAAGCCTACCTCAACGCGATCCTCAAGCATGTCAGCTAACCGGATCTCCCTCTCAGGTCTGAATCTTTGGGCTCCGCATGGAGCAAAAGATCCGATTCCATAACCTGAACTTCTGTCTTGAGGTAGATGCGAAGTCTGCATAGAATCTGAGATTCAACCTTAAACGCGCATTAAACTCCACGACGATTCTAGGCATAGGTGGGATCACAGGGTTCAGGCTACGTCTAATTGTAGGTTTTTCTCGATTCTCGAATGAAAACCGGGATCCTCCGGAGTTTTGGATTCAGGGAGGTTGATGGCGCAACAACTTTCTGGTATGTTCTTACTGTACATCTTATGGATTGCTTGTGATCTTGGGTCCATTCACTGTCCGCCCGGATCTCAAGTTGTAGTCTAAACTCCGGTCTAGGGCTATGTTTATCACTCAGTCTAGAATGCTCTGCTGCCACGATATGTTTGCCTATTCGCAGGTTTAGGGCAGCGCTATACCTCAACTCCTCTGTTTGTGACACCAGGGATCCGCGCCAGGAGGTCATCCTGTGGATCTGTATACTATTCAAGATCAATCCGGTCTTGAAACCATCTGGGCTTTGATATTTCATAGAGCTCAACGTGATCTGGGATCGATCATCCGGTTGATACCTCTGAGGTGTTTCAGGTGGCAGGATGAGGGTGCTGGAACACCATACGGGGAGCAGAGTCAGGGTTCTGGACTGAGGGGCAAGCTCCAGATCGCTAGATCAAGATCACGGGCTGGCTAAGGCTGCTGCTGATCTGATGCAAACCGTTAGTGAGGGATCAATAGATGTCAATTGCTACCCATAGAACTCAACAACACTTTGGGACCAACCCGGTCGCTGTACGGGATACCGACCACTACCAGTTGGAGTACGTGCAGTCCTTTGTGGAGAAGTGGGACCGCTTGATCAACTGGGATCTGCGGGCTGAGAGCGAGGGGGATTTCTTCATCGATCTGCTCAAACAGCGTGGGGTGAAACGGATCCTGGATGTGGCCACGGGGACGGGATTTCATTCGGTGCGGCTGCTGAATGCGGGGTTTGATGTGGTCAGTGCTGACGGATCCCCTGAGATGTTGACCAAGGCGTTTGCCAATGCCCGTCACTATGGTCACATCATGCGCACGATCCATGCGGACTGGCGCTGGCTGAACCGGGATGTGCATGGGGAGTTCGATGCCGTGATCTGTCTGGGCAACTCCTTCACCCATCTGTTTGCGGAGAAGGATCGGCGCAAGGCGTTGGCGGAGTTCTACGCGGCCCTGCGTCACGATGGTCTGTTGATCCTAGATCAGCGCAACTATGACGCCATCCTGGATCATGGTTATTCCAGCAAGCATATCTACTACTACTGTGGTGAGGATGTGCAGGTGGCGCCGGAGTATATGGATGACGGTCTGGCCCGCTTCCGCTATGCTTTCCCGGACCAGTCGGTGTTCCACCTCAACATGTTTCCTCTACGCCAGGAGTACACCCGGCGGCTGTTGCATGAGGTGGGCTTCCAGAAGATCGAAACCTATGGGGATTTCCAGGAGACCTATCGGGAGGAGACCCCGGACTTCTTCATTCATGTGGCGGAGAAGCACTACGAAGAAGATGTCGAGTTGGTGAACTAAGGATCGAGATGACGGCGACAAACTACTCTCAACCCGTCAGTGTGGCGCGGGACTATTACAACAGCCACGACGCGGATACCTTCTACTTCACCATTTGGGGCGGGGAGGATATCCACATCGGTCTCTACCAGTCAGAGACGGAGGAGATCCGCACTGCTAGCCGACGAACGGTGGAGCGGTTGGCCTCATTACTGGATCTCTCGGCCCAGTCTCAGGTGTTGGATATCGGGGCGGGCTATGGCGGTGCCGCTCGCTATCTGGCCAAGACCTATGGCTGTCGCGTGATGGCTCTCAACCTGAGCGAGGTGGAGAACGACCGGGATCGACAGATGAACCAGGAGCAGGGTCTGGCCTCCCGGATCCAGGTGGTCGATGGCAGCTTTGAGCAGATCCCGGCGGAGGCAGATCAATTTGATGTGGTCTGGTCTCAGGATGCCATTCTCCACAGTGGGGATCGGCCCCAGGTATTGCGGGAGGTGGCCCGCGTGCTAAAGCCGGGAGGCAGCTTTGTGTTCACCGATCCCATGCAGGCGGATGATTGTCCCGAGGGGGTGCTGCAGCCGATCCTGGATCGGATCCATCTGGAGACCCTGGGATCCCCCAGTTTCTACCGAGAGTCCTTACGGCAGTTGGGCTGTGAGGAGGTGACCTGTGAGGATCACACCCAGCAACTGGTGAATCACTACTCGCGTGTGTTGCAGGAAACTCAACGGCGAGAGTCAGAGGTTAAGTCTGTGGTCAGTCAAGCCTACATCGATCGGATGAAGACTGGGCTGGGTCACTGGATCGAGGGGGGCAAGAACGGCTACCTATCCTGGTGCATCTTCCACTTCCGCAAGTCCAGCTGACTTTTCGGCTGACATGAACAGACCATCAGATCTCTTCAAGCAAGAGATCTGATGGTCTGTTGGAAGATATTATTTCAGATCTCAAGGTTATCAACTGCCAAACTGAGCAGGATCACCTGAATATGACTTTCGTCATTCTCAATCAAGGCTTTGGTTAGAGAGCTATCGATGACCTCAGCTCGATGTTCTCACCCAGGCAAAATCCTATTCTGATTGTGGAAACCTGACATGCCTTGAAGGAGGTCATGATGAGATCATTGAACGCACTGTCTGCCTTGACCACGCTGGTGGTATTGGGTGCTCTCAGTGTTCCTCGAGTGTCTGCGGATGTGGTGCGCACGGGACCCAATGGTAACTCTGCTACCACCACCCGATCGGCGGGGAACGGGACATTCACCCGGACCACCACCGGATCTGAGGGCAATTCTGCCTCCACCACTCGCACCGTTGAGGATGACGCTTACGTCAAGACCTACTCAGGTCCTCAGGGCAATTCTGCCTCTACCACCCGCACCGTTGAGGATGACGCCTACGTCAAGACCTCCTCGGGTCCTCGGAGCGGATCGGTCACCACCACCACCACCGTTGAGGAGGGTCAGGTGAATCGGGTGACGACCGTAGAGGAGCCTGAAGCGTCTGAATAGTAGATCAGCCTGAACACTCCCCATCACGGATCCGAACCTCCACCCTCGACACCGTTTGTTCCCTGTTCCTGTTTAAGTAGATCAGCAAGACTGCTTTGACATGCACGATATAGCCTGTATAAACGTTTTTGCTGATCTACTGATGATCGCACGTGATCGCACGTGATCGCACGGAGGTTGCACTGAGATCGTCAGAGCTCGCGAGCCACATTTTGGATCCTTTCTCAATCATCAGCGTCATTTTGAGGTTAGCTTTCGTCCTCCGCTTCCCTAAAATGGCGCTTTTGTCAATGTTCGGATCCCCGTAGAAATGCAGATTCCCTGGAGAAGTGGGCACGTTATGCTCAAAGATGATCACTCCGCTCTGCCTCACCCATGACCTCACCTAGACTGCCTCAGGCTCTGACGGAGCCTCCCACCTCTCTTCGACTCAGACCCCTGACTCACATTTGGGCCCCCATCGCCCTCTCCCTCGGGATCCTCGTGTTCGGCGTTACGCCCTTCAGCCTGATCTGTGCTCTCCGACAACAACACCTCTCTCAAAACCAACCCACCGATCCCACCCAGGCGCTCCACACCCTGACGGGACATCAAGATCGGGTGGAATCCATCGTGATCACCCCTGACCAACAACGTTTGATCAGTGCCAGTGCCGATCACACCCTCAAGATCTGGGATCTGGAGAGTGGGCAACTGTTGAATACCCTGGAGGGTCATAGCGGTCGGGTCTATACCCTAGCTCTCAGCCCTGACGGTCGGACTCTGGTAAGCGGTAGCGCTGATGATACGGTCAAGGTCTGGGATCTGGATCGGCAACGACTGCGGTATACCCTAACGGATCACTCCGGTAACATCTTTGCTCTGACCATCACCCCAGACGGGCAGCGGCTGATCAGTGGCAGCTCCGATCGCAGCATTAAGCTCTGGGATCTGGAGACGGGCGAGCTGACGGGCACCCTGGCGGATCTGGAGGCGGGGGTGCGTTCGCTGGTGTTGAGCACTGATGGTTGGACTTTTTTTAGTGGATCCTGGCTGAAACAACCAGAGGATCACAGCGAGCCTGTGGACGCTAGCATTCGGGTCTGGGATCTGGGATCGCAGCAACCGATCGCTCGGATCTCGGGGCATCAAAGCTGGGTGCGGGCACTGGCCCTGAGTCCCGATGGCAAGATCCTGGTGAGTGGCAGTTCTGATCGAACGATCAAGCTCTGGGATCTGGAGACGGGAGCCTTGATGCGTACCCTGATGGGTCATGACTCCTGGATCCGGGCTGTGGCCTTTAGCCCTGAGGGTCGCTATCTGGTGAGTGGCAGCGCCGACAACACCATCAAGCTGTGGGATCTGAGGACGGGATTGTTGCTCCATACCCTGACGGAACATGAGCGGGATGTGCGCACCGTCTTGATCACCCCGGATGGTCGCTCGATCATCACAGGTAGCTCCGATGGCACCCTCAAGATCTGGGATCTGGAACGGTTGACAGCGGATTCTGAGGCCCTGGATCTGGCGCGGGCGCCCCAGTTCTCGGGTCCCCAAGGGTGAGAAAACGATATCCCTGGTCCTGTAAACGCGGGATCAACTGCTCCACAGTCTGCACCACCTGGGATCCCCCATACATTCCGTCATGGAGCACAATCAGCGCCCCAGGATAAACCCGACGGCAGACCCGCTCGATCACCAGCTCCACGGGGGGCAGGATCCAGTCCTCAGGCACGATACTCCACATCACAGGCCGATAGCCCCAACGGCGGAGTTGGCTGAGGGTTTGGGGCAGAAACAGGCCATTGGGGGGACGTACATCCCGATACTGATCAGGGCTCTCCTGACAGGCGGAGGCGATCAGGGTTTGGGTCTGGAGGAGAGATCGCTGCAGTTCCTCTGTCGATAAGGTGGGGAAGGAGCGGTGTTGATATCCATGTAGGCCCAGATGGTGACCGGCGGCCCGGATCTGAGCGGTGATCTGGGGCCATCGTTCCACTCGGTGTCCCAGTAGAAAGAAGCTGGCCTGGATCCCCCAACCCTCCAGCACCTGGAGCAAGGCCGGGGTGTACTCCGGGTGAGGGCCATCATCAAAGGTGAGGGCGATCTGGGTTTGAACTGGATCGGGAAGCTCCCAAAGGCAATCTGGAAACAGACGCTTGGCCCCGTGATGGATCCAGGGATAGAGGGCTTGGGGCAGGATGGAGCGGGCGGTGGCGTTGGGCATGGCAAGGATCAGATCAGAACTTGGGATCAAACATTAAAGACCGGTAACTTCTGACGAGGATAGGGATGCTCGATCAGTAAGGGTTTCTCGGGCATGAAGTGGGGATCGAAGGAGATCTTTTGATCGAACCGTTTCAGGGTTTGGATCGGTAGAGGAGAAATGGGCTGGAGATCCCGCACCTCCCAGAATAGCCACCAACGACCGGGGTGATCGTTTTCGTAGTCCGTATAGGGTCGATAGCGGGCCTTGTCGGGATGGGTGCCACTGCCCTCCGCCTGCACATGACCGATGTAGACCCCATGCCAGGTGATGCTGGTCTCGATGGGGCGTTCGCCGGTGAGGGAGGTGATGAAGATGTCCACCTCATCCTTATAGCGGGAGAGATCGAGATGTCGGAATAGACGGGTCTCACGACTGCCAAAGGCTACTTTGCCCTGTTGCTGACACACCTGTTGTGCTGCGATCAGATGGACATGGGGCACAGGGACGAGCAGAGCATAGGCACGTGTGGTAGTCATCACATCTGGGGCGAGACGGCTTGCCAATATCATGGCAGCATCCCATCACTTCGGTGACGAGTCATCTCTCGGATCTGGCTCCGTGGTGGGTTGATCCTCTCTGGACTAACAGAGTAGCTATGGAGGTGAACTGCACCGGCCCTGCCATGAGATCCCTACGTGTCCTGATCGGATCGGATTACCACTGTACCCCCCATCTGTTGGAGCGGGCTCTAGAACAGATCCCAAGCTGCGACTGGTACATCAACTGTGGTGACTTTTGCTCCCAGGCAGGGGCTCAACCCCAGGCAGGCAAGCAGGGGTTTCATCCCAAGGGTAAGCACGAGGTGGACTTACTCAGGATCTTTCTGACTCAAGTGGATCAACTGGGTAAACCCTGGATATTTGTCCCTGGCAATCATGATCCCTCCGCCTCGGTACTGGCGCCTTTGGCCGGTGAGCAGGGGATCATCGCCACGGAAACCACCTTGATCACTTTACTGGGACTACGGGTGCTGCTGGTGCCCTGGACCCCGCCCTGTGGCTGGAACTGGACCCTGACCTCCTCTCGTCTCAAGGAGATCCTGGCCACCCATAGTCAAACCCAAGCGGATGTGGTGATCACCCATGCCCCGCCCCGTGGGATCTTGGATGAGAAAAGTAAGTGGTACCATCGCCGCACCCCCACCCTCAAGCCCTTAGTGGAGGCGATCCAGCCCCGTTACTACTTCTGTGGTCACATGCACTACGACGGAGGTAAACAGATCACCCAAGGCAACACCCTATTCGTCAACGCTGCTGTCCATAATTTGATCCTAGAAGTGCAGATTCCGGAGACTCAGGCAGCTCATTCCTCCTAAAGACTCGAAGTGGCTGAGATCGGGGTGGATGGAGGGGATCGGAGCTGAAGTTAGTACTGAGCTCGCTTACGCAACAGATCAGCGATCCTCAGATTGGGCTGGGGCTTGCCCTCAAACACCGTCCCCACCTCTCCCTGTTGCAGGGTGATCTCCGCGATGGTGTAACCTTCCTCTGGCAGTGGTACATAACCCACAGACTGGGCCACCCCTGGAGCCGCCTCCAAATAGAACTCGACAAACTCCTCCACCAAAGGGTTCTTGAGAGCCGCATCCTGATTGACGTAAATGAACAGGGGGCGAGATAAGGGCTGATAGCTGCCATCCTCTACCGTCTCCTGCGAAGGCAAGATCGGACCTTCACCGTTGTCGATCGGTACCGCCCGCAGTTGATCCTGATTCTCCTCGTAGTAGGCGAACCCAAAGTATCCTAAACCATTGGGCTCTCGGATCACCCCCTGGGCGATCACCTCGTCATCCTCACTGGCCACATAATCACTGCGGCTGCGCCTTGCCTCGATCGCTTCGATAAAGTAATCAAAGGTCCCGGAATCCGCCCCTGGTCCATACAATTCCAAAGGCTCATCCGGCCACTCCGAGCGAATCTGATCCCAGTCTGTGATCCGCCGTTGAGAGCGACTGCTCCAGATCTGCCGCAGCTCATCCACCGTCAGGTGATCCACCCAATCGTTCTCCGGATTAACCACCACCGTCAGGGCATCATAGGCAATGGGCAGCTCAATAAAGGGCACCCCTGCCTGCTTACAGGCCTCCACCTCCTCCAACAGGATCGGGCGAGAGGCATCATTGATCTGAGTCTCTCCAGCACAGAATTTCTCGAACCCGCCCCCAGTCCCAGAGAAGCTGACGGAGATCTCCGCCTCAGGAGATTGGCTCTGTTGAAAAGCCTCCACCACCGCCACCGTGATCGGATAGACCGTACTGGAACCATCGATCTCGATCGGAGCCACCTGCTGCGGGGTCGATCCCCCACAGGCTGCCAGCATCGCACTCAGCAAGATCCTGGCCACCCCGCTCCTGCTCTGATCCACTCTCATCGGCTCCTCCTTCCTTGCTTGGGATCATTTGATTCCCCCTCTGACCTTAAATCAAGAATTCTTGATGAATCAAGAGCGGGTCCTGTTGTTGCCGATCTTTGTCATGATCCCTTGCAATCCTTCATAGAGGGTGGGAACGGGCATAGGTCTGGCCAGGGAGGGGTCTGATCCTCTAGAATAGTGGGCTGCTAATAAAGGTTAACGACGTCGTAAGCGAGGGGGATCGGATGGTCAAGCGCAACATGCAGGTGCTGCTACGAGAGGAAGTGCCCAACCTGGGTAAGCCGGGTGAGGTGGTGGGCGTCAAGCCGGGATATGCCCGCAACTACCTGTTTCCGCGCCAGATGGCCACTCGGGTCACCCCAGGCATCCTCAAGGAGCAGAAGATGCGGGAGGAGCAGGAGGCCGCCCGTAAGATCGCGGAGAAACAGCAGGCTGAGTCCTACAAGACCGCCCTGGAGACCATTGGTCGGTTTGTGGTGCGTAAGACCGTGGGTGAGGATGAGGAGACCCTGTTCGGGACAGTGACCTCTGACAACATCGCTGAGGTGATCCTGTCCACCAGTGGTTTGGACATCGACAAGCGCAACATCACCCTGCAAGATGAGGTGAAGAAGACCGGGGTGTATCCTGTGGAGGTCCGCCTGCATCCCGAGGTCACCGCAACGCTGCGGATCCAGGTCTCGCCTGAATAGATCATCCATAGATCATCGCCGGGAGCAAGTCCGTGGCCAATGATTACGATCTGACGGGTGGCGACCGGCTACCCCCACAAAATATCGAGGCAGAGGAGGAGATCTTAGGGGGGATCCTCTTGGACCCGGACGCCTTAACTCGGGTGGCGGAGCTGTTGCGACCGGAGGCGTTCTACATCACGGCCCATCAGGAGATCTATCGAGCGGCCCTGTTGCTCCACAGTCAGGGGCAGCCCACGGATCTGATGACGGTGACGGCGCACCTAGATGATCACGGTCGGCTGGATAAGGTAGGGGGACCGGGGTCCATCCGGCGGCTCTTGGATCAAACCGTCAGTAGCATCAATATCGATCAGTATGCCAAGCTGGTGCTGGATAAGTACACCCGCCGCAAGCTGATCGAGGCCAGCAACTCCATTGCCAAGTTTGCCTACGACACCAGCCAGCCGATCCCCCAGATCATGGATCAGATCGAGCAGGAGATCTTTGGTATCACCCAGGAACGGATCCAACGGGCACTGATGCCAGCCTCGGAGATCTTACTGAACATCTTTTCCGATCTGGAGGAGAAGTTTCAGGGGGATTCCGATCTACCAGGGATCCCCACCAAGTTTATCGATCTGGACAACATTACCCAGGGTCTGCAGCCCTCTGATCTGATCATTATTGCGGGTCGGCCCTCTATGGGTAAGACCAGTTTCTCTTTGAATGTGGCCCGCAATGTGGCGGCCTATTCACGATTACCCGTGGCGGTGTTTAGCCTGGAGATGTCGCGGGAACAATTGGTACAGCGGATGTTAGCCAGTGAGGCTCGGATCGAAAGCAATCGGCTCCGCTCCGGTCGGATCAGTGAGAATGAATGGCAGCGTTTGAGTCAGGCGTTTGGCTATCTGGCCCAGACCCCGATCTACATTGACGATACCCCCAATTGTAATGTGACTGAGATCCGCTCCAAAGCCCGTCGTCTGCAAGCCGAATCCGGAGGGGTTTTGGGCATGATCTTGATCGACTATCTGCAGTTGATGCAGGGTTCCACCTCAGACAACCGTGTTCAGGAGCTGTCCCGCATGTCCCGTGGGCTCAAAGGATTAGCTAAGGAGCTCTCTGCCCCGGTGGTGGTGCTTTCTCAGCTGAGTCGGGCTGTGGAATCCCGTTCTGATAAGCGCCCTCAATTGTCAGATCTGAGGGAATCCGGCTGTTTGGTTGGAGATACCACAGTGTTGGATGTGGACACGGGTAAGACCTGGACGCTGGTGCAATTGCTCAATACCGCCAGTCGATCTTTACCCCGATTGATGAGTTTGAATGCTCGGGGACGATTGGTGCCGCAACAACCCGTCAAGGTGTTTTCCAATGGCAGCAAGTCCGTTTATACCCTCACCACTCGGCTCAGACATGAGATCCAGGCCACCGGCAACCATCCCTTCTTTACCCGATCCGGCTGGAAATCTTTGGACGATCTACAATTGGATGAGGAGATCGCTCTGGCGATCCAAGATGAGCTGATCTGGGATCCGATCCAATCCATCAGTGATCCCTCAGAGCCTGTGGAGGTGTATGACATCGAGATGCCTCGCCACCACAACTTTGTCGCCAATAAGATCCTGGTCCATAACAGTATCGAACAGGATGCGGATATCGTGATGATGCTCTACCGACCGGAGTATTACGATCCCAATACTAATGAACGGGGGATCGCCGAGGTGATCATCGCCAAACATCGTAATGGCCCCATCGGTACGGTCAAGCTCCTGTTTGAGAATCAGTTTACTCAGTTTAGAAACCTAGCCGATCCCAATCGCTGAGCCAATGATCGAATTCCCGCCTCAGATTGCCCTGCGAGATCCCCACCAAGCCCGTTGGTTACTCTTCTCCAAGCCCATTCAGATCCTGACCACCGATCAAATCGATCAGGTCCTACCCTTGGTGCAACAGGTGGATCAGCTCACGCAGATAGACGGATACTGGGCAGCAGGGTTTCTGGCTTATGAGGCGGCATCTGCTTTTGATCCTTGCTTGATAACTCAAGGATCTAATGGGTTCCCGCTATTGTGGTTTGGGATCTTCAACTCTCCCCAGCAGATCACAGAGCTTCCCACTCAATCGACGAATTCCTTACCGCTCACTTGGCGATCCTCTCTTTCAGCTCAAGAATATCACCATTGTCTCGCTCAGATCCACTCCTACATCCATCAAGGGGAGACATATCAAGTTAACTTCACCTATCGGTATCGTTCAGAAACAACTACGGATCCCTGGCTGATCTTCTTGGAGCTTATGGGGGATCAGGGATCTCCCTATGGAGCTTATATTCATACAGGAGACTGGGGGATCTGCTGTGCCTCCCCGGAGCTATTCTTTCGTCTCAATGGGGATCGGATCGAGTCTCAACCCATGAAGGGGACAGCGGCCCGAGGATTGGGATTTGAGGACGATCAACAGCAGCTCAAGTCTTTACTCAACTCCGAAAAGGAGAGGGCGGAGAATATCATGATCACGGATATGGTTCGCAATGATTTAGGCCGGATCGCGCGGGTGGGATCAGTTCAGGTACCCTCTCTATTGACAGCAGAACAATATCCGACAGTCTGGCAGATAACCTCCACAGTCCAGGCTCAAACTCAAGCTTCTTTAGATCAGATCCTGACAGCCTTGTTCCCCGCAGCCTCGATCACAGGAGCCCCAAAACGGCGCAGCATGGAGATTATTCGACAACTGGAACGATCCCCACGTCGTATCTACACTGGCACGATCGGTTATGTCGCACCTCGCCGTCAGGCCCAGTTTAATGTTGCCATCCGGACTCTCCTCATAAACACAGGAACTGGGGAAACAGAATATGGGGTGGGAGGCGGGATCGTCTGGGAATCTCAGCCCGATCTGGAGCTTCAGGAATGTCAGGCAAAAGCGCGGATTCTAGCCCCTCGTCAGGATCACTTTGATCTCATAGAGACACTGTTGTGGGATCCCGATCAGGGTTTTATGTTGTTGGACTACCATCTCAAAAGATTATCTCAATCCGCTCAGTATTTCTCCTTTTCTATCGATCTTGATCGTGTGATCCAAGTTTTAGACCAACAAACCCAGAAGTTCCTTCATAAACCCCATCGAGTTCGACTTCAGATCAACCGATCAGGTCATGTGGACTGTGAGGCGAGACCGATCGATCCCAGTCAACTCAGGTTTCAGGATCTACCTCTGGCGCGACATCCTATCGATCAACAGAACCTGTTCTTGTACCATAAAACGACCCATCGTCAGGTCTATGATCAAGCCATCCATCAAGCTCAGGGACCTGGGGATGTATTGCTATTCAATCAGGCTGGACAGATCACAGAATCCACCATAGCCAATGTAGCCTTTTGGATCAATGAGACCTGGGTGACCCCTCCAGTTCACTGTGGGCTATTGCCTGGGACTTATCGAGCTTGGTTACTGGATCAAAAAAAGATACACGAAGGGATCGTTACCCGAGAAGAAGCGATCCACAGCTCAGCAGTTTGCCTATTCAACTCAGTAAGGGGTATGCATCAGGTTCAGATCCTGGACGTTGATCGCTATTGATCATTAGAATAGCCTCAAGTTAACTTCCTGTTTGAGCTCAATCCCATGGTGGCTCCTTCCCTACGCTGGACAACCCGAGATCTGGAGGCGATGCCAGATGATGGCGGCTGGAAACGGTATGAGATCGTTGACGGAGAGCTGTTCGTGACTCGATCTCCTCATTTACGTCACCAAAGCGTGGCCATGCGGCTGAGCTTGTCCCTGGAACGCTGGTCAGATCAGACCGAACTGGGCAGAACCTTTCAGACCCCTGGCCTTATTCTCGGCCCCCACGATGCCGTGATCCCGGATGTGATCTGGATCCGGCGAGAGCTTTTGGAGCAGGGATTGGATGCTGCAGGTCATCTCACGGTGGCCCCAGATCTGGTGATCGAGATCCTCTCTCCAGGAGAACAGAACGAGCAGCGGGATAAGGAGATCAAGTTAAAGCTATATTCTCGCCAGGGAGTACAGGAATATTGGATCGTCAATTGGCAACAACAAACGGTACAGATCTATCGTCGTCACCAGGCTCAATTACAGTTAGAGAGTACGTTGATCGGAGGGGATACCCTTACCTCTCCTCTGCTGCCAGGGTTTAGTGCTTTAGTGGAGGAGATCTTCGTCTGGATCTAGAGATGACTGCTCCCATTCCTACAGACTCAAACTTTCAACCCACCTGGCAACCTGCCTCCTGGGATGCCTATGAGAGCATCCGAGATCTACCAGACTTGGATCCCAGACTCTTCTTCCATCGGGGTTATTTACTGATCGACCGGATCCCCCAGAGTCTCAATTGTGTGCGGATCAACGATCTCTTCCCCAGTCTATTTTTCCAATGGTTTACCCGGCGAGATCAGAGTTTCAATGCCTACCGTCGCTGTCATCTGGAGAAACCCAACCAACAAGCGGCCTGTCCTGATCAAGTCGTTTATATTGGGGATCCTGCCGTGCAATGGAAACGAGATCGTCAGACTACTCTGAATCTCAATCAGCATCGTACCCCAGATCTAATCGTCGAGGTATTGGATGATGTTTTGATCTCAGATCTGGGCAAGAAAAAGCTCTATTCAGCCTTGGGTTTAAAAGAATATTGGGTCATTGATCTGGGCAGTCTACGAGCCTCTATCGTTCAACTCAGTACTGATGGGCGCTATTACCCTACAGAGATCTCAGCCGCTCTACTGGGCTTACCCGTTGCCGTCCTAGAGGGAGCCCTGATCCATACTCTGGAAGAGGGCAACCAGGGTGCTAATCGCTGGCTACAGGAACAGATCGCTAAGTATGCCTGAGGGATCTATCGCTCTCAGGATAAACCCTCCTCCTGGATCGCCTCATCCGCTTCAGTGGCAGACTGCAGAAACACCAGCCCTTGATTGATCAATAAACACAGGATCCCGACGCTACTTCCCATGATCAAGACCGTCAAAACATCGCTATGCCAAAGTCGCCAATCCGGAGAGCTCAGGGTGATCAGCAGTCCCGATGTGGCCGCCAAGCTGCCTGCAATCAAAGATCGTCTGACACTGGAATCTGCAAAGGGATATCGTCTGGTTCGCTGCGCCCAATAGGCCAGGAAGGGCACCCAAACTGCCCCCACATAGACCGCATAGAAACAAACGATCAGATCCACGATCTCACTCCCTTTGAGTGCGAGAGCCAGACATAAGCTGGCATTGATCCCGGTAAATAAAAGGCGATTAGCTTGGGCACTGGGTAGAAACCGTACAAAATCCATGGCCGCCTTCGTCTGAGTTCTCAAGACCCCACTACCAGCCCCCAAGGCAGGCACCAACAACACCGCCACCAACCCGATCCCCAAGGGTCGATCTCCACCACCCCCGATCCAGGCCAAGATATACAATAAGGCTTCCTTTCCACCTACTTCTGCAGGCAGGATCCCCGCCTCCTGAGCCGCTCCCATCAAGGCCGAGGGCAATAGCGCCAACATGACAAAGATCCCTGCCGCTAGCACACAGCCCCACCATAAACTGCGGTGATCCTTCGCTTTAATCACCACCTGTTGACAGCGCATATCGATGGAGATCAATAGGATAGTAGGTAGAGAGATCCCAACGATCTTGACCCTATCCAGCTGTTCTAAAGCAGGCCAAAACTCCAGCGGACTTTGGACATAGGCGGGCATCCCATGCAGCAGCCAAACCCCATATAAGAGGACACCCATATTAACCAGCAATAGCCCTCTAAAGATCCAACTGGCCTTCTCCACCGGCAACAATGATAAGATCCCACAAACTATCGTTAACGTGATCAAACCAGGGATCACAGGTAAATGTAATGCCCGCAAGATAAACAAACCTGAGATCAGCTGCGCCGCCCCAATCCCGATCAGGGAAAGCCACGACATTACCCCCACTAATCGCTTCGATCCCTCACCATACTGCTGTCCAAACAACGTCCAGATCTGGTCGATCTCACGCCAATAGAACTGACTCACCCCCAATAATGCCAACGTCCCCCCACTGATGGAGAGAGCGTACAAACTCCCTGCTAGCCCCTGACTAAAGGCTTTCTCCGCTGTCCCCAACATGAAGCCCATGCCGTAATGGATCGAGACCAACAGGGCCGCGATGGAAAAGATGCCAAGATTTCGTTCCTCACTCATGCCGTAGATCCTGTGCAACGCTGCATCCCTCACGGTAGGACAACAGGTCCACCCATTCCGTATCAATTAATCATGACCCGCCTCAGATCCCAACTGATTTTCGAGATCCCGCAGCCGTCGCTCCAAGCGTCGCACCGTTTTCAACAACTCCGGCAACCTGCGCTCCGCCGCTGCTGTCCGCCGCCAATCCGCATGGAGTTGATGGGGATAACCCGCGATCATCTGTCCCGGTGGAATGGAGCCTGTGATCCCTGTCTGTCCCACCGCCGTTACCCCGTCGCCGATCTGAATATCGCCCGCTGCCCCCACCTGTCCCCCCAGGATCACCCGTTGTCCCAGTTCTACCCCTCCAGCTAATCCCACCTGGGCCACCAGGACACAATGACGACCCGTCCGGACTCCATGGCCGATCTGCACCAGATTGTCGATCTTGGTCCCTTCACCGATGCGCGTCTCCCCCACCGCAGGCCGATCGATGGTGACATTGGAGCCCACATCTACCCCGTTCTCTAAAACCACGATCCCCGACTGCGACATTCGATACCAACTGCCATCCGCCTGAGGCACATGACCGAAGCCGTCATCCCCGATCACCGCCCCACTATGGATCAAACAGTTATCACCAATCACGGATCGCTCATGGATCACACAGTTCGCAAACAGTTGGCAATTCTGGCCGATCTGCACCCCTGGATAGATCACCACCCCGGCATGGATCTGAGCCCCGGCCCCGATGCTGACCCCGGACTCGATCACCACTTGGGGACCAATGGCCACAGCCTCTCCTAACTGGACATCCGCCGCGATCACCGCACTGGGATGGATCCCTACCGCTTGCCGAAAGGGCTGATAGAAGATCTCGATGGCCTGAGCAAAGGTCAGCCGAGGGTAAGAGGTCCGTAAACATCCCAAGTGAGCGGGAGGCATGATCCGATCAGGGGCCAACACAGCACTGGCCTGGGTTTGTTCTAGCAGGGGCAGATATTTGACATCACTGATGAAACTCAGATCCCCCGGCTGCGCCTCTCCCAGTGACGCTGCCCCCTGGATCTGAAGGGTCGGATCCCCCTCAAACAGACAGCCCAATCGCTTCGCCACTTCCTGCAGCTGCACAGTCCGGATCCTCCTCATGCCTAACGGCTCTTAGCTTACCGGATGGCGAAGAATGAAGCCATAGCAGTGATCTGAACGGATCTCTCTCCTAACCCATGGCCGCTGCCTCACCTGCCAACTGCTCCACCATCAGCAGCAAAGATGAGGCCACTGAAGCCGGATCACGGGGATCCACCACAGTAGTGGGATAGGAGATCTGCTCCTCATCAGCTAGAGTCAAACGGATATCATCCGGATCCCAAGCCTTGGGGTGATCGGTATGGGTGACCCCTACCACCAGGGGTAACTCTACCCGTTGCTGCATAAACAGCTTGATCGCCCGAGCCTCTCGAAACACTTTGGGACAATGAGCAGGGACCAACAATACATAACCGTGGGCTCGCCTGATCAGCAGATCCCACATGAAGTTGAAACGGGCCTGCCCTGGAGTCCCATAGAGATGTAGCCACATGTTCTCTCCGAGAGACAAACGACCGAAATCCATCGCCACGGTAGTTTTGGGTTTGAGGGTTGCCGTCTCATCGGTGGCAGCTCGATCGGTGTCCACCACATCGATCTCACTGATGCTGCGGATTAAGGTGGATTTCCCAGACCCCACTGGGCCAGCGATCACGACTCTGAAAATGCGTTGCATGGAACATGGGAGATAACAACTGCTGATAACGGAATCGGCGTTTCTAACTCTGGATCTAGTCTATCCCCTTGGCCCCAGTGGCGATCAGACGCTTGAACAGGGCTTCGCTCATGCCCGTCTCCTGTTGAACTGCATTGCAAGCCACATCGATATAAGCCTGCTCGATAAAAGAGAGATCGATCATACAGATCTTGCTCAGCGTATTCCGCAGATCATCAGGCTTGCCTTCCTCTTTTAACCGTTTGCCAACCTCCAGGACCACGGCAGACATGGCGGGGACAACATGTTGAGGCCCAATTCCTACTCGCACATGCACCAGACCGATCTTCCAGCGCCGTTGGGCGTACTCGGATCCCCAGTTGTCCATGCCTGTAAACATCTCCTTGAACCAATCAATGAAAGTCTGGCGCAAGCGATCTCGGTTGTGCTTTTTCAGGATCTCCAACATCTCCGTATCCCGATCGAGATAGTTGTAGAAACAATCAGCCATCTCGGGTGCTATGGTCTCTCCCCAAGTCGCGTTTCGCTTGAGCAGATCCCGATCGGTATCGGTTAATTCTGTCCGGAAGGCCAATGTAGCCAATAGTTTTTTAGGATCAATAGCCATTGTCAAACTCCGTCATGATGTGAAATTTCTTGGGAAGACTAGAATAGTCAGCTCTGTCGATCATGGGCGATTCAGAATTGCTGAGGAGTGCTATCGCATCGCCACAGATATGCTTTCACTCACCCGCTTGATCTCCAGGAAAAGGAGGCCCTGCTTGACCTGGGCATTGGCAAGAGTCAACAGCACCGTATCCTGTCCACAACTGGTCAGGACTCCATAACCCTTGTCTCCCTGTACGAAGATCCGTTCGATCCCGCCTCGCACCAATTCTCTACCAATCCTTTCTCCCAAGGACAGCATGGCTGCGGACATGGCTGAGGTGCGCTCCTCGTCCATCCCGGCAGGTAAAACGGAAGCCAAGGGAAGACCATCCGGGGTCACAATGGCAGCACCCTCAACATCCTGGGTAGAAGAAACAAAGTTCCTGAGTAGTTCTTCCAAAGATGCCATGTCTGGCATAATTATCCTCCTGTGATGTCAGCACTTCGAACAAGATATCGTGCCCATAACGATGCACTGTATCTCAATATTTAGTAGCTCCAACTCATACAGATTCCATGACCTCCAACTGGGTGCAACGAGGAGATCGGGAACAAAGCTAGGCTTAACGCCTATTCTTCTGGATCCCACGTAGGGCTGAGGCCAGCCGATTGAGCAAGGAACTGTTGATGGGTTCCTTCTCTCTCTCGGGTTCTGCAGGGTCAGAGGAGATCACATCCAGAGCCTCCCAGCTACCAGGGACCTTTGAGGGCTGAGCAACTGACGAGGAATGGACCGTCTCTTGAATCAAACCCACTTGTAACAAGCGTCCACAGGTGTACTGAATGGTGGGCAGATCGATCTCCATTTCCTGGGCAATCTCCTGTAGCAGTCGGTGGGGGGAAACCCTTTCCCACACGTTCCACTCTACAGGGGAAAGTCTAGCGAGGGGAAGATCATCAGAAGTGCGACAGAAACAGGCCTCAGCCGACGGCAGGTTGCGGATCTGTTGATCTCTGCTCTTGACCCGGCGCAGTCCCTCGATGGCAATATCCAAACATTCCTTGCTCAACCCCGTCATCTCTCCATAAGGGATAGGAGCCTTGGCATTAAAGTTAAACTGCCCAGACTCCAACTCAAATAGGGGGTAAACCCCATCCTGAAGTTGCTGACGAAACACCAGGGTCAACCCCCCCCCTGAGATCAACCCCTGCTTCCTCACACAGGCACCCAAGGGGTGGGTGCTCGGACCGCAGAGGTTAGCTAGCTTGGTCACTACCCGTTCAGCAGATCCACCACACTGAACCTGGATCTCTGGGTTTTGCTGCAGTCGCTGTTGTAAATCCGGTTGTCCACCTGGAGGCGAGGCTGCAACCACTCGTCCTTGATAAAACCAGATGTGAGACACACCTGAAGGGGTCCAAACGGAGAGCTGACCACTCTTGCTGCCTCGCCCTATCACTTGTAACAGCTCTGCCAATCCAAAGTCCTCAAGATCACCGATCATTGCCATCTGTATGGATACCTTACTCTTCTCGGGAACCTACCCATATTCCATCACTTCTCGTACAGGGAGAACCGCGATACTACGTAACTCGATAACCACTGGAAGCAAGCACAGATCAGTTTTTCCGTAGACAAGCGTTGACATAGTCTCCCAGATCCCGCCTGTCCGACGGGATCCGCTGGGGATCCGTACCTCCGTCGATTCTTCACAGGGACAGAGGTCCACTGACAGGTTTACCCGTTGGCAAGATCGTTTCGTGTAGCTGCGATCGACGCAGGCTGGACAGAGATACCTGGGCTCCCGTCAAGTCGGCTTGGGAAAGATCGGCCCCTGCCAGATTGGCTTGGGAGAGATCGGCATAGCGGAGATTGGCCCCCCGCAGATCGGCGTTCAGTAACACCGCCCCCTGCAAATTAGCCTGAGACAACAGGGATTGCCTGAGACAAGCCTCCGTCAGCTCCGCCTGCACCAAGCAACTGCGACTCAGATCCGCTTGGGAGAGATCAGCCCAGTTCAGATAGGCCCCCTCCAGGTGAGTCTCCCTCAGATTGGCCTCCTGCAAATCCGCTTGCCTCAGATAGGCCCAGGCCAGGCTCCCTTGAGTCAGGTTGGCCCGTCGTAGACAACTCTCATTCAACAAACCATAGCTCAGATCGATCCGAGGTAGATCGACCTGGCTGAGATCGCTCCCCTCCAGGGCCATGTTGTGAAAATTTCTCTGTCCCTGATGATAGTCCTGCAATAGCTTGAGTACCAGGGAGGAACGGGGTGGGTGGGACTTTGTGGATCGGTTTTGGGATGAGGCTGGCGGAACGTAGTGGGCCGGTAACAGACTCCAAACCGTCAGATCAGCTTCCCCTTCGACTACCAGATGCACCTTGTCTTGATCCAGCTGCTGGCGAGACCGTGAGATCACCCAATCTCTAACCTCTCTGCCATAGGTTTGCTGATGTTGAAAATAGCGATTGTAGAGGTAGAGGAGATCCTCCCCGATCAGACAACCAGGCCGGTTCAGAAGCTGCGTATGCTGGAGTAGA
Source organism: uncultured bacterium (assembly GCA_964429885.1). Taxonomy (GTDB): domain Bacteria; phylum Cyanobacteriota; class Cyanobacteriia; order Thermostichales; family Thermostichaceae; genus CAYSEO01. The sequence goes on along the minus strand of CAYSEO010000002.1, from coordinate 20,324 downwards.
AACATCATTCACCTCGCTTTCTTTGCATCTGGATCCACATGGAGATACCGCTGCCAGTCATCACTAACAAACCAAAACTATTGAGGAAGGGAAAAACCGTCTCTAAGTTGATGATCCCGAAATGACCTCGATGGACCTGCAGGATCCAGTAATAATCCCCAGCCTGTTGCCCTAACAGAGCCACCTGATAGAGCGCTCCACTGCAGAGGGTGATCAACACAGGCAGCAACAGGATCGGTGCCAATCCCCGATGGATCTGGCGTAAGATTCTTTGGGTTACCATTAAACGCGGCATCAGCTCTCCTAGTAGAACATAGGGCTCTAAGGAGAGTACGCAGATCGGGCCATAATGGATTGCCTGTTCACAGGATCCGCAACGGATCCACATCCAGGCTGATCCGTACTTCCGCCGGTGCCCGCAAACTCATCAACTGGGGAGCTAAGCGGCCTCGTTGCCAAGGATCAGAGTCCAACTCCTTCAAGAGGATCTGCCAGCGATAGCGTCCACTCACCCGTTCCACCTGAGCCGGGCAAGGCCCCAAGATCTCTGCCGGAACACCCTCTAGTTGCTCCCGCACTTGTTGGCATCCCTGTTGTAGGCGAGTGAGATCGGGACTGCTGAGTCGGATCAAGATCAGATTACGGTAGGGGGGATAACCACTGTCCTGACGTTGGCTGAGCTCCTGGGTGATGAATTGCCCATAGTCATAATTACGGATCGATTGCAGGGTGGGATGTTCGGGTAGATAGGTTTGAATGATCACCTGTCCGGCTCGTTCTCCCCGTCCGGCTCGTCCGGCTACCTGGGTCAGCAGTTGAAAGGATCGTTCAGCGGCCCGAAAGTCCGCCTGATTCAAGATCCCATCAGCAGCCAAGACCCCCACTAAGGTGACTTGAGGTACATCCAGGCCCTTGGTCAACATCTGGGTGCCCACTAACACATCCGCCTCCCCCTGATTGAACCGATCCAGGATCTCTCGATGGGATCCTTTGCGACTGGTGGTATCACTATCGAAGCGGAGCAGCCGCAATTGGGGCCAGCGTTGAGCCATCAGATCTTCGATGCGTTGGGTGCCACTGCCGAAATGTTTCAGATAGGGGGATCCACAGCTGGGGCAGTGATCGGGATAGACCTGCCGATCACCACAGTAATGACAGCGCAGATGTTGGCCCGTCTGGTGGAAGGTGAGGGAGACATCACAGTGATCACAGCTGAGAGGTTCACCGCAACTGCGACAGAGCACGAAGGTACTGTAGCCCCGCCGGGGGACAAACAAGATCGCCTGTTCCTGTCGTTCCGCGATCTGATCTAGGGCCTCCTGTAAATATTGACTGAAGGGGGAACGATTGCCCTTCTCCAACTCCAGTCGTAGATCCACCAAGCTGATCGGGGGCATGGAGGGAGGAGCACCCTCAGCTTTGGGGATCCGATCCGGGAGAATCAGGAGCTGGATCCGGTTTTTCAGACTGGCAGCATAGGTTTCCACCGCAGGGGTAGCGCTGCCCAGGATCAAGGGACAGGGGCTGAGGATCGAGCGCCAATAGGCCACGGTGCGGGCATGGTAGCAGGGTTGGGGTTGATCCTGTTTGTAGCTATCATCATGTTCCTCATCCAGGATGATCAGACCCAGTTGAGGCAAAGGAGCAAAGATGGCGGAACGGGTGCCCACCACCACCTGAGGCTGGGAGGAAAGCATCGATCGCCAGGTGTCATAGCGCTCTCCTGTTGATAACCCACTGTGATAAACCAATACCTTGGATCCAAACCGAGCTCGAAACCGATCGGTTAGCTGGGGTGTCAAACCGATCTCGGGCACCAACACCAGGGCAGATCGCCCCCGAGCCAATACCTGCGCGATCACCTGCAGGTATACCTCCGTCTTGCCGGATCCCGTTACCCCATGGAGCAGAAAGGTCTGAGCCCGATCCAAGGTCTCCACCACCGCTGTCACCGCCTGTTGTTGAGCGGGGGTTAGATCCTTGGGCTGATCGGAGGGTACCGCAGGCCCCTGTAGGGTACGCAGGATCTGCCGTTGACTGATCTGGACCCGTCCCTTACGGGCTAAGGCTTGTACTGTGCCTCGGGTGGTACTGATTCGCTCCAGCAGCTCCGTCAGTAATAGATCTCCCCCGGCCCGTTTCAAACAGAGGAGCACCTCCCGTTGCTGGGGGCTCAGATCCTCTCAGATCTCATGACAAAGAGTCACCGCCTGCTGTTGCTTGGGTTGTGGACCTGAGTTTTCGCGCCAGTAACTGCTCACCCAGCCCTGCCGGATCAGCTCCACCACCCCCTGACTGGCTTGGGGGATCTGGCGTTTCAGATAGGTCCAGGAGAGATCTCCCTTTTTCTGTTGCAGGAGAGTCAGGATCTGTTGGGCTGAGTGGGACAATCCCGTCGCCACCACAGGAGCCGTCTGTAACTGGATCCGTTTCTGGGAGCGGCTCAGCAATCCAGTGGGCAATACCGTCCGTAAGACCTGGGCTAGGGGAGTGAGATAGTAGCTGGATACCTTCTCCAACAGAGGCCAAAATGTCGGCGGCAGGATCCCGGCGGCCACCACCTCCTCTACAGAGCGGATCCGGGTAGGCTGTAGATCCGCAGGTAGGGACGGGATGAACCGGAGGGCGATGGCACTGAGCATCTGGTTACCGAAGGGGACCGCCAGGATGTCACCAGGGGTGATCGTCAAATGAGCGGGGACACGATAGGTATAGCAACCACTCAGTTTAGGCTGATCCACCCAGACCTCCAGCCAACAGGGATGCGGCTGTTCAGATCCAGAGTTCAGTTGATCAAGATCCTCCCCTACCTGGGTCACCACCGAATCCATCCTTAACTTCTAGCGGCAGGCACCGATCCTAAGGTACTCTCTCCCGTTCGTCTCCACGGAATGCCACGGTGCTTTAGATCCTCTGAGACCAGTGCCTTAACCCAGGTTACCGTTGTCCGATCGGAAGGTGATGATCCGCTCTAGCCGCTCGATCGTGGCGTCTAGTCTCTCGATTGCAGCCTCCAGTCTTTGATTGATCCGCTGTTGCTCCTCGATGAATCGATTAAAGCGTCGATCCGCCTCCACCCTAGCCTCGTGCTCCTGTTGATAGATCTGCACCAACATCCGTTGTCCCTCTAGTAGTGCCTCGATCTCCCGACTCCTCTCAGCCATACGAGCCCGATCGTCAGCGATCTGCTCAGCTTGACGATCCAACATCTCATCGGTCCATCGCTGTGGGGCCATAACTCGCTCCTGATCCC
>CAYSEO010000002.1:0-16971 GCA_964429885.1 uncultured bacterium | reverse complement strand
CCTGAGCTCTAGCTTAGGCCAAGACCGATATCTAAAACACTTTGCGGATCTGAACACCTCTAACCCAGGTTGCCATTGTCCGATCGGAAGGTGATGATCCGCTCTAACCTCTCGATCGTAGCGTCCAGTCTGGCGATCGCGACATCCAGTCTTTGATTGATCCGCTGTTGCTCCTGGTTGATCTGCTGTTGCTCCTGGTTGATCTGCTGTTGCTCCCGGTTGATCTGCTGTTGCTCCCGGTTGATCCGCTGTTGCTCCTCGATGAAGCGGTTAAAGCGTCGATCCGCCTCCACCCTGGCCTCGTGCTCCTGTTGATAGATCTGCACCAACATCCGCTGACCTTCGAGTAGTTGCTCCATGGTCTCAGCTTGGCGATCCAACATCTCATCGGTCCACCGTCGCGGGGTCATAGCTCGCTCCTGATCTCATCCTGTCTCTGAGCTCTAGCTTAGGAGAAGACTGATATCTGAAACACTTTTGGGATCTGCAAGATCGAGTAGGTTGACGGCAGTGGGGATCCCGGATCCTCAGAGCTCTCCAGGGATCAAGCTCCGTTCCTATGCCACCCGTCACGTCCAGCCATGACCGTCATCCTTGAGGTGATCGTGCCCGTCTTTGGGGTGATCCTGCTGGGCTATCTGGCCACCCGATGTCGGCGATTTCCAGCCCCAGCGGCCCGATCCCTCTCCACCTTTGTCTTCGATTACTCCCTGCCCGCCCTGCTATTCCGCAACATGGCCCAGACGGAGCTCCCTCCCCGCATCGAATGGGGCTTCCTGGCCTCCTACTATGGGGCCGCCTTCCTGGTGTTTGCCCTCGGTATTCTGATCTGTCGCACGATCTGTAGGACCCCGGCCCCCACCCACCCGATCCATGGACTGGGAGCCGCCTTCTCCAACGTGGGATTATTGGGGATCCCCTTGATCCTGGCTGCCTTTGGATCAGATTCTCTAGTACCCCTGTTCATGATCCTGGCCTGTCACTCTACCCTGTTACTGACCACCACGATCGTGATGCTGGAAACTCAGAAACATCCGGAATGGTCCCGACAAGGGGTGATCTGGCAGGGTGCCCGTAGCATCTTCACCAACCCGATCATCATGGCCATGGCCTTAGGAGCAGTCCTCAACCTTAATGATCTACAGATCCCTTCCCTTTTGGAGAAACTGGTCAATACCTTGGGGCAAGCCGCCTTGCCTACCGCCACCTTTGCCCTCGGATCCACCTTGGCTAGCTTTCCCCTAGGCGGATCTCTAGGTTCTACCCTCTCAGTAGTGGGCCTCAAGTTACTGATCCATCCCCTGCTGGTTTGGGGGTTGATGACCTTCGTCTTCTCAGTGCCCCTCGACTGGATCCCGATCGCGATCACGGTGGCCGCACTCCCCACGGGGGTAAATGTGTACCTACTGGGATCCCGTTATGAAGTGGCTCAGGAGAGGGCAGCGGCGATGATCTTGATCTCCACCTTGCTCTCTCTGTTCAGTCTCTCCGGGGTGTTGTTGCTAACTCAGTCGGGGTGAGTTTATGGATCTCCTGCAAGTAAACCCGCCGTCAACAGCTTGAACGTGGCACTCTCAGAAGACTCCCTATGGATCATCCAAGAGATCGAGCCGTTACCATAACAGCAAACCCGACCGTACGGATCCCTATGTCTTTGAACTTGATCTGGAACAATCCCATCCTGCAGCCTTGGATCCTGGCGCTGCTGATCAATACTCCCATCGCCCTAGTGGGGATCTTCACCCCCCAGAAGTCTCTGACTCGATCTGGCGTGATCCATGCCTGGATCCTGGGGGTAATCGTCTGGGGTAGCTTTGGCTGGCGGGGGTATGCGGTAGTCTCCGTCTATTTTCTGTGGGGCACTGCCGTCACCAAGATCGGGTTGCAACGTAAACAAGCCAAAGGGATCGCAGAGAAACGGGAGGGGGCACGGGGTCCTGAGAATGTCTGGGGATCAGCCTTGACTGGAGCGCTCTGTGCCCTAGGGTCCTTAGTCTGGGCCCATCCCTTTTGGTGGCTGGCCTATTGCACTAGCTTCGCTGCCAAGCTGGCGGACACCACCAGTAGTGAGGTGGGTAAAGCCTATGGTCAGAAAACCTTCCTGATCACCAGCCTTAAACCTGTGCCCGCTGGGACCGAGGGGGCGATCTCTTTAGAGGGGACCTTGGCTGGATATGCCGCCGCCTTAGGGTTATCCTGGCTCAGCTTTGGCCTGAGTGGGGGGTGGATCGGCTCCCTGCTCCCCTGGCAATGGATCGGGATCTGTGGGATCGCGGCCATCATCGCCACCACCGTGGAAAGTTGGATCGGGGTCGTGCTGCAGCCTGAGCTAGACTGGCTAACGAACGAGGTGGTCAATGGCATTCAGACAACCCTGGCGGCACTCCTGGCTCTCCTGTTGGGTCTATTGATCCTGAATCTAAGAGTCCTCAGCTAAGGGCGGTTCTGGTGGATCTGTTGATCGTCCCCCCAGGGAGGAAGTGACATGGTCGGATTACTGATCGCTGCCGTCTTGATCGCGATGGGTGTGTTGGGTGTAGGCTTCTTTGTCAATCAATCCAGCTCCGATCCAGCTGAGGGGATCACCCCCAATGAGATACCCACCCAGCGCCCTGCCGTGCGGGGTCCGGTGGAGGCCAACCAAACCATCGATGACTTCCGAGACACCGTTGACTCCGTCGCTGAGCAGCAGCAACAACGGGTGGATGACATCGAGAAACAGCTGCTGGGTCAGTAGATCCTATATAGTCCCCATAAAACTCATCCCTCCCTGGATTCTGGCCGGTTTGCAACAGGATCCACAAAACGCGCTACAGTTTTACCTGTCCCTTCCTATCCACTGAGTATCCATGCGGATCCCTCTCGTTACAGCCGAACAGGCCGACAAACAGATCCAGAAAGTTTACGAGAGCCTCGAAAAGGCCTATGGTACTGCCCTCAATCCCCTGCAGGCCATGGCCCACAAGCCCCAATTGATGCGAGCCGTCATGACCCTATACGGTGCCCTCCATGTGGAGAATCCCAACCTCTCGGAGGAGCTCAAGGAGCTGATCAGCATCCGCATCTCTCAGATCAACGGCTGCCGCCACTATTGCCTGCCCTACCACACCCTGCAGGCTCAACGCCATGGGGCCGATCAAAACAAGATCGCAGCTATCGCTCAAGCCCGCACCAGCACCCTATTCTCCCGCTCCGAACAACTGGCCATTGAGTACGCGGAACGCATGACCGTGCCCAGCATGACCGTCACCGATACCTTCTTCGCTGAGCTGAAACAGATCTGGTCCGAGTCGGACTTAGTGGAGCTGACCGCCCTGATCGGGTTTATGAACTTCTGGACCAAAGTGATCGATGCCCTGGAGGTGCCTTTGGATGATGTCTTTGCCGCTGATGTGGGAAGTTAGACGGATCTACCACTGCCAAAGAGATCCCGATCGATCCAAGCCCTTGAGGTCCCATCAATCAGGCCCAGATCATAGAACATGATCCAGGCCTGAGGAGTATGAGAAACGAGGGAATGGATCCACTAACGGGAGGCAGTCACCGCCTTGCGCTCCACCGCTTCCACCACCTCTCCCTCCTCCGAAGGGGGCTTGAGGCTAGGAAAGAGGAAGTGATTCTCCTCAACATACTGGGCCCCGAACAGTCCCTTCTCCGCCCAGAAGTAGCGGTCGATGGTATGTTCGTTGCGTCGCACCAGGATCAAAGCGGGTGGCGGGATCTCGCGAGCCTTGATGTACTTCCGAGCCGCAGTCACCGACTTCTCGTCACCACTGTCGAGTTTGAATTGGGGAATATGCTCCAGGATTCGACGACCCTCTTGCCTACGGCGGCTCTTCCGCTTCCTTCTCCTAACCAACGTTTACCTCCTGCCAGCTATTACAATGTGAGGCCGCAAGGAATATAACAGGTTTGCCAGAGAATTTCAACGGGATTTGTTCTCTTTCCCAAGCGGCGACCCCCGAGCTCGGTGGAGCAAAACTGTTATGTCGTACCCAAGCCTGTAAACCACAGGACCAAGGCGAGAGATGAGATCCTAGGATAGGATAACCCTAACCTTCGGCACTGGATCTGCTTCGGTCTATTCGACTCAAACCTCAGGGATGAATATCGTCAAAGCAGAGGCTGCGCTTGGTTGATCCCTTTATCTGCCTTAAGACCCTAACATTTCCTTACATCATTCTCAATAGAGAATATACCTAACCCCCTTGAATCCATGACCTCCACACCCTCCACTGCCCCCCAGAAACTCAGTCTGGCCACGAAACTCGCCTATGGAGCGGGGGATCTAGGACCGGCGATCACTCAGAATATTCTCGTCTTCTTTTTGTTACCTTTCTTCACAACTGTGGCCGGATTGGAGGCCGGGATCGCGGGGGCGATCTTAGCCCTGAGCAAGATCTGGGATGCAGTCAACGATCCGATCGTGGGGGTCTTGACGGATCGAACCCAGACCCGTTGGGGGCGACGCCGACCCTGGATCTTGTTGGGGGCGATCCCGTTTGGGATCACGTTTTTCTTACAATGGCTGGTGCCGTTTCCGGGACAACCCTGGATGCTGTTCGCGTACTACATTCTAGTAGCAGTTCTGTTCAATAGCTTTTATACGGCGGTCAACCAACCCTACACGGCTCTGACCCCAGAGCTGACCCAAGATTATGACGAGCGCACCAGTTTAACTAACTTTCGGTTTGCTTTCTCCATTGGGGGCAGTTTACTGTCTGGGTTGTTGTATCCCCGCCTGATCACGGTGTTAGGGGGCCAGGGGGTCTGCGGGGATGGCAACGGATCCGGGGTCTATCTCACCTATGCTCTGTCGGGGGTGTTGTGGTCGGTGATCTGTGTCTTGCCCTTGTTCTGGTGTGTGGCGGGCACGCGGGAGCGCTATCAGGTCTCTACGGAGGAGCTGCCCCTGAGACAACAATGGCGCATCGTCTTAAGTAATCGTCCCTATCTGTTCGTGATCGGTCTGTATCTCTGCTCCTGGCTAGCCTTACAGATCACCGCCACGATCATTCCCTACTTCGTCACCCTGTGGATGGATCTGCCCTCGGGGTGGGTGGGCAATACGATCCTGGCGGTGCAGGGCACAGCGTTTGTCATGTTGTTTGTCTGGAATCAGATCTGCAAGCGGATCGGCAAGCGAGCGGTGTTCGCCCTGGGCATGGTGATCTGGATGATCGCTCAGATGGGGTTATTGATGGTGCAGCCGGGACAGGTGGCGTTGATGGTGAGCCTGGCGGTTTTGGCAGGGGTGGGGGTCTCCACGGCCTATCTGATCCCTTGGGCCATGGTGCCGGATGTGATCGAGTTGGATGAGTTGGAGACCGGACAACGGCGTGAAGGAGTGTTCTACGGGTTTATGGTGTTGCTCCAGAAGGTGGGACTGGCGGGAGGCTTGTTTCTGGTGGGACAGATCCTGCAGTGGTCCGGGTTTATCAGCTCCATCCCCTGCGAACCCAGCCCGGCTCAGCCTGCGTCAGCCCTCACCGCTATCCGGTTGATGATCGGACCCGTTCCAGCTGTGGCTCTAGCGGGAGGATTGATCCTGGCCTACTTCTATCCGATCACACGCCAACGCCATGCTGAGATCCTGCAGCAGTTGACAGAGCGCCAAGCCCCAGGGTCTACTCCACCTGTGTCCGATCTGTAGAAATTGATGGGACTCAATAATAATGGGGCCTGTATAAACATTCTTTGCCGATCTACGGATCTGTAGAGCTTTGAAGCTGGATCTGCTGGAGACAGCCCGCTGTGAAGGAGATCCAGTCTGCTGACCGGAGTGAGATCTATGGCATCATCAGACCATTCACACCACTGCTGGACTGGCCGTGATCGACATCCTACAACTGCTGATCTACGGGATCGTGTTGGGTAGCATCCTCTCCCTGGGGGCGATCGGCGTCTCCCTCACCTTCGGGATCCTGCGCTTTGCCAACTTCTCCCATGGCGATCTGATGACTCTGGGAGCCTACTTCGCCTTCACTGCTGTCACTGCCCTCAACCTACCCCTCTGGCTCAGCCTGGTGATCGCCTCCGGGGCCACGGTGCTCAGTGCCTTGATCATCGATCAACTGGTCTACCGACATCTGCGCCGTCAGCCCCCTGTGATCTTGCTGATCTCCGCCTTCGGCATCGCCTCCATCCTACGCAGCCTGGTCCAGCTGATCTGGGGACCCAATAATCAGACCTATGTGGCCGGGATCCAGTTGCCGATCCAGTTTTGGGGATTGCGGATCAAACCCGATCAGATCGTGATTATCGTCGGGGCCTTGGTACTGATGGTGGCTCTCCACCTGTTTCTGCAGCGCACCCGGATCGGTAAGGCGATGCGAGCTATGGCGGATAACGTGGATCTGGCCCGGATCAGTGGCATCGATACGGAGCGGGTGGTGATCTGGACTTGGCTGATCGGGGCAGTAACGGCCTGTGCCGCTGGGGTGTTCCTGGGTTTAGATACCCGTCTGCATCCCACCATGGGTTGGCGATTGTTATTGCCCGTGTTCGCTGCCGCGATCTTGGGCGGGATCGGCAAGATCTATGGGGCCATCGCTGGGGGATTGGTGATCGGCATCTCTCAGGAGTTCTCCACCTTATTTATCTCCCCGGCCTATAAGTCGGCGGTGGCCTTCGCCATCATGGTGGTGATGCTGATCGTGCGTCCCACAGGTCTATTTGGAGGTCGCTCCTAATGCTGAATTATCTGATCTTCTTTATGACCCTAGTGGGGATCTACGGGATCCTGGCCCTGGGGCTGAATCTGCAGTGGGGTTACACCGGTATGCTCAACATCGGGGTGGGGGCCTTCTTCGCGGTGGGAGCCTATGCCAGTGCTATCGCTACAACCCCAGCCAGCCCCGACTATATTGGTGGACTGGAGATGCCCTTCCTGGTAGGGATCCTGTGTGCCATGGCCCTATCCGGTAGCCTGGCCTTCCTGATCGGCCTGGTTACCCTCAATCTCCGATCGGATTATTTGGCCATCGCCACCATCGGCATCGCTGAGATCGTGCGGTTGGTGCTCAAGAATGAGGGCTGGTTGACCAATGGGGTGCGGGGGATCGCGGCTATTCCTAAACCGCTATCGATGTTTGACAGTCCCCGTCTCGATGCTTTGTTCTACCTGGCCTTGGTGCTCCTAGCGGTGGGGTTGGTGTACTGGACCAGCGAACGGATCTATCGCTCCCCCTGGGGCCGAGTGTTGCGGGCGATCCGGGAGGATGAACCGGCCACAGCGGCAGCGGGTAAGAGCATTCTTAACTTTCGGCTGCAGGCCTTTGTGCTGGGATCGATGGCCATGGGCTTGGCAGGATCCCTGTACGCCCACTTCGTCACTTTCATTAGTCCCGAGGCCTTCCAACCGGAGTTCGCCACCTTTCTGGTGTGGGCCATGTTGATCGCTGGGGGCAGTGGCAATAACCGAGGGGCATTGCTGGGAGCCTTCACCATCTGGGGGATCTGGTCGGGTACAGAGTTCATCACGGGGGCTTTGCCTGATGAGTGGACCACCAGAGCAGGAGCCCTACGGGTGTTGCTGATCGGTGTCCTGTTAGAGGTGATTCTGTTGCTACGACCCCAGGGGATACTCCCAGAGCGTCCGCCCCGTCCCCGATCGTGATCGGGATCCCGCAGTTCTTAACCACCATTAAGAATCCTCAACACAGCGTTACAACCTCTAGTCAGGAGGGGTGTACCTGGGAGATCATTAAATCAATCTAAAGATTTGGGCGGGACCATGTTATTCCCCATTGATCTGCTGGAACGCCAGGTTGTCCACGTCCCCCCTGAGGCGATACAGATGGCTGTGCGGGCCTTATGGCGGCTGGGGGTGTCGGTGCGTTGCGTTGAGGGTGAGGCGACGGCGGTGCTGAGATTTGGCTCGAAGGGATCTCAGGATCGGGCGGCGATCTATCTGGTGGAGATGCAGTTTGCCTCCACTCGGGCGGAGCAGCGCCAGTGGTTGGAGATGTGTTGGCACCTACCGGCCTTTATTCCAGATCCAGCGGCGTCCTATCACAGCTAAGTCGCTCGGCAAAATGGCTCTGACACACACGGTATGGTCTGTATCAAGGTTTTTGCAGATCGACTTCATGAGGTTGATCATAGGATAGTTGGCCAGCATCATACAGGAGAGACCCCTGTTAGCGACCGATCTACTAACCCATTACCGCCACATCGCCCGCTCTCCGCTGACAGTTGTGGATGTAGAGACCACGGGGCGGCCCGAGCCCCACCATCGGGTGATCGAGATCTCCGTGTTGCAGGCCAGTTTGGCAACAGGAATCCTCTCCCAAACTACCCGTCTGATCAATCCTCTGGGTCTCATCCCCGACCCGATCATCGCCTTGACCGGGATCACTCAAGCTCAAGTCGATCAGGCTCCCTTAGCGGATCAGGTACTTCCCGATCTGCTCCCCCAGCTCCAGAGCGGCATCTTAACGGCCCATAACATCTCGTTTGACTATCGATTTTTGCAACAGGAGTACGAGCGATTAGGGATCCGGTTTCAGCGAGAACGATCCCAGCAGTTCTGTACGGTGGAGCTAGCCCGGTTGCTGTTGCCCGAGTTGCCCTCCCGCAGTCTTCCCGCCCTAGTGCAGCATTTCGATCTACCGGTGGAGCGATCCCATCGGGCGGAGGCGGATACCTGGGCCTGTTGGGGGGTGGCAGAGCGATTGTTGACTCAGATCCAGCAGCAGCAGGAGGAGATCCTTTTGGCTCGGTTGGGGCGACAGTGGATCTCCATCAAGGTGGCTGCTCAGATCTTGAAACTCTCACAAAAGCGCACCCGATCGGTATTGGAGGAGGCAGGGTTGATCGCGCGCTCCAGCCGCTCGGGTATGTATCTCTATCGCCGGGATGATGTGGAGCAGATCTATTGGCAGCGTTACGAGGATCAGAGACCCGAGGCAGAGCAGTTATCCCTGCTGTGAGTAAGTTGTGCAATGATGCCTTGGGTGTGTAGCAGTAGGCTAGGCTCGATCTGATATTGACCCCGAGGCATGGGGGGCAAAGGGGGTGATGTCACAGATCGAGGTCTGGCCGGTGTTGATCAGATCCATCACGATATCAGCAGTGATCGGGGCCAGCAGTACTCCATTTCGGTAGTGCCCTGTGGCGATCACCAGATTGCGGTGGTGAGGCGAGAGCCCCAGGATCGGTGCCCGTTGGCCTGAGGGTCGAGGTCGTTGGCCAGACCAAGTGGAGCGGATCTCGGCGTTGGCCAAACCGGGACAAACCTGCAGCGCTTGGGAGATCAGCGCTTGAAATCCGGTTAAAGTCGGTTGTGGGGTGGGTGGATCGAACTCTACTGTGGCCCCGATCCAGATCGTGCCATCACAGAGGGGAGCCAGATGCAGATCATGATCGGAGATCACAGGCCCAAGACTGATCTCTGGGGTATACACTTGCAACGCCTGACCTTTCACAGGTCGGATCGGGATCGGTAGGTCTAAAAGTAAACCCAAGGCCGTGCTACCCAAGCCAGCGGCCACCACCACCATACCCGCCGAGATCGTCTGAGTCTGGGTGTAGACAGCGTTAATCCGATCGTTGACGGATTTGAAACCGGTCACGGGCTGATGAAAGAAAAATTGAGCTCCGTGAGCCCGAGCCCCTTGGATCAAGGCCTGAGTCAGATGCCGAGGTTCCACCTGACGATCCTCTGGGGAATAGAGCCCCCCCGCGTGATCGGAGCGGAGTCCTGGTTGCAACTCGGCCACCTGTTGGGGATCCAGTGGTTCTAAGCGATAGCCTGCCTCCTGACGGGCCGTGATCGTCTCGGACCAACCCTGCCAATCCTCAGCCTCAAGTAACCGCAAGATCCCCCGGCGATTCACAGGCACCGGACGCCCCAGATCCTGCTCCAGATCAGCGATCAAAGGATCAAAGCGAGTCCCACTCAATAACCGTAACTCCACCGCGCTCCCTGTGACCTGTTGACTGGAGACCCCATAGAGGATCCCAAGGGCTGCTCCTGTGGAGCCTGAGGTGGGCTCTGCTGCATCGATCACTACCACAGATAACCCTTGGCGAGCCAGTCGGTAGGCGATGGCAGCCCCGATCACCCCACAGCCGATCACCCCAACATCAGTCCGCATGATTCAGTTCGACCCTGATCGCTCAACCCTCCCCCAATACTCGCGTAAAGAACTCGATGGCATCTTGGAGCGAGGCCAGGAAAGTATCAACCTCAGCTTGAGTATTGTAGATATAGACGCTGGCCCGAGCCGTGGCGGGGATCCCGAGCTCTCGATGAAGGGGTTGAGTACAGTGATGACCCGCTCGGATGGCGATCCCGTCCTCATCTAACAGGGTGGCCAGATCAGTCGCATGGGTGATCTCGGCGGAGAAGCTGACCAATCCCGCTCGCTGCTCCGGACCATAGACCCGGATCCCTGGGATCTGACGGATGCCTTGCCATAGATAGGCTGTCAACTCTTGCTCATAAGCCTGCACCCACTCCATGCCGATCTGATCCAGGTAATCCACCGCCGCCCCTAAGCCAACAGCCTCCGCGATCGCCGGGGTGCCCGCCTCAAACTTGTGGGGCAGTTCCGCATAGGTGGAGCGATCCAGATAGACCTCCTCGATCATCTCCCCACCTCCTAGAAACGGAGGCATGGCTTCCAACAGATCCAACTTGCCGTAGAGGACGCCGATCCCAGTGGGACCACACATCTTATGACCGGAGAAAGCCAACCAATCCACATCCAGAGCCTGGACATCCACAGGCATATGGGGCACGCTCTGACAGGCATCCAACAGCACCTTGGCCCCCCGCTCATGGGCGAGGCGCACGATCTCGTCCACCGGATTATGACAGCCCAGCATATTGGAAACATGCACCGTGGCCACCAACCGGGTGCGCTCGTTCAACAGAGCCCGATATTGATCCAGATCAAAAGTTTCCTCAGCGGTGATCGGCACGAACCGCAGCACTGCCCCTGTCCGTTGGGCGATCAGTTGCCAGGGCACCAGATTACTGTGATGCTCCATGACGGAGAGAATGATCTCATCTCCAGGCTGTAAAGTGTTCAAGGCCCAGCTATAGGCCACCAGATTGATCGCCTCGCTGGCGTTACGGGTGAAGACGATCTCTTGGGGGGAACGGGTGTTGATGAAGCGACCAATGCGGACGCGAGCCGCCTCATAAGCATCCGTAGCCTCTCGACTGAGGGTATGAGCACCCCGATGCACGTTGGCGTTGGACAGGTGATAGTACTCCTGCATAGCCTGTAACACGGCTTTCGGCTTCTGGGAGGTGGCGGCATTGTCCAGATAGATCAAGGGCCGATCCTGGATCTGCCGCTCCAGCAGAGGAAAGTCCGATCGGATGCGGGTGGCCAGGAGGGGAGGAGAGACAGGGATCACCGTCATAGGAAAGTAACAGGCTCGTAGAACTCCTGATCTCAGTATGGCATCGAATTCTCGATGGATTCTGGGGGTAGGGACCGAGCAGGGATTCGCAAATCGACAGTTACTGCAGTCGCCACATGCCTTAGGACATGACGATCGTTTGATCTGAGGCTACGCCGATCCGGGCGTCTCAATGGGAGGAGTGGTGACGGCAATAATACAGAGTCTAACTAGATTTAGCCTGGTTGCCTTAGATTGATCAACGATGATCTCCAGAGGCTACCCAAACACCCAGTCGGGGCTGATAACGGTACCAAGGCTTCTACAAAGATGTAGACTAAGTAGATCGGCAAAATTGCTTTGACATGCACTATATGGCCTGTATAAACGTTTTTGCTGATCTACTTATTGCAAGTTTAGAGATCACCTGTCTAGGACATGACAGCTAAAACCAATGCTGCCCGTCAACTCGATCGCCTTAATATCCCCTATGAGGTCCTGGAGTACGAGGTCGATCCCAACGATCTGGCCGCCGAATCCACTGCAGCCAAAGTCTGTCTGCCGCCAGAGCAGGTATTCAAGACCCTAGTCTTTCGTGGTGATCGCCAGGGCATCGGTCTAGCAGTGATCCCTGGAGATGGCCATCTGGATCTAAAAGCTCTGGCTAAGCTGAGCGGCGATCGGAAAGTGGAGACCGTACCTCTCAAAGAAGTCCAACCCCTCACAGGTTATATCCGTGGCGGCGTCACCGCCCTAGCCTGTAAGAAACCTTACCCTGTCTACCTGGATGAGAGCGCTCAGCTTTTCGATCGGATCACTGTCAGCGGCGGCAAACGAGGCCTACTGCTCTACCTAGATCCCCAAGCCTTCCAACAAGCTGTCCAAGCCACCCTAGGACCGATCTGCAAAGACAAACCCTGAGGGATCCAGAGTGTTAACCTAAGCGAAACCAATCCAAAAACTGACCACTCTCCCCACCCCAGCCTAGATCGACTCGGTACAGTAAAGGAGTGAATCCACGAGGCGACCATGACCACCACCACTCCCACGGGCTCAGAAACCCTCACCCTATTAACCGTATGGACCCTACTAGCGGAGCAATACGGTGATCTGACCGCCATCAAAGATCCCCATGGCCAACCTGCCCTGGAGCTGACCTACAAAGAACTGTTCGAGCGCATCCAAGCCTTCGCGGGAGGACTACAGACCCTCGGGGTACAACCCGGAGATAAAGTTGCCCTGATCGCAGACAACTCCCCCCAGTGGCTGATGGCGGATCTGGGCAGCCTGTTTACGGGTGCCGTTGATGTCCCCCGCAGTGCCGTTGCCGATCCCCAGGAACTGGGCTACATCATCCAGAACACCGGCTGCACCACACTGGTCGTCGAGAACTTGAAAACCTACGAGCGGATCCGCAGCTACGCCCAGGAACAGGGTATCGATCGCGTGATCCTGCTCTCTGACGAATCCCGAGCAGGCTGTCTGTCTTTGTCAGAACTTTTGGCCAAAGGTAGAGAAGCAGGCTTCAAGCCCCCGGAATTGACCCGCTCCCAACTGGCTACGATCATTCACACCTCCGGCACCGGTGGTAAGCCCAAGGGGGTGATGCTCAGCCATGGCAACCTCATGCATCAGGTGGAGCATACCGAGGACGTGATCCAACCCCAACCCGGCATGAAATCCCTAGCGATCCTGCCCACCTGGCACTCCTACGAGCGTTCCTGTGAGTACTTCCTGCTCAGCAAAGCCCTCACCCTGGTCTACACCGACGCCCGTCACCTCAAGACCGATCTACAAACGGAAGCCCCTCACTTCCTGATCGCCGTGCCCCGCATTTGGGAGAGCGTCTACGAAGGCATCCAGAAGAAGATGAAAGGCCAAAGCCCCTTACTGCGCCGCCTCGTCCAAACCCTGATCAGTCTCAGCGAACGCTATGTGATCTGCTCCCGCATCGCCAGCCAACGTTCCATTCGCCATCTCAACGCCAGCCCCACCCAACGAGCCCTCGCCAAAGTTGGCCAGATTCTGCTCTTTCCACTTCATAAACTGGGAGATCTCCTGGCCTATCGCAAGATCCGTCAAGCCGTCGGCTCCAACTTCCAACATGCCATCAACGGCGGCGGTGCCTTGCCCTCCCACCTCGACACCTTCTTCGAGATCGTCGGCATCTCCATCCTCAATGGCTATGGCCTCACCGAAACCTCCCCGATCCTGGCCGCCCGTCGTCCTCACCACAACGTCCGAGGCACCGTCGGTCCTCCCCTCCCCTTTACCCAGATCCGGATCGTCGATCTCGAAACCCTCAAGCCCCTTCCTCAAGGACAGGTGGGGGTGATCCATGCCCAGGGTCCTCAGATCATGCAGGGTTATTACAACAACCCCGAGGCCACAGCCAAAGTGCTCTCCGAGGATGGCTGGTTCAACACCGGTGATCTAGGCTGGCTCACCCCCGATACTCATCTGGTGATCACAGGCCGAGCCAAGGACACCATCGTCCTCAGTAACGGTGAGAACATTGAGCCTCAACCCTTGGAAGATGTCTGTGTGAGAAGTCCCTACATCGATCAGATCATGGTCGTGGGTCAGGATCAGAAACAGCTGGGGGCCCTGATCCATCCCAATCAAGAGGAACTGATCGAGTGGGCTCAATCCCAGGGATTACCCGAGGCCAACTCCGAAACAGATCTACTAGCCAGTCAGGCCGTCCGCTCCCTGATCCTGAACGAGCTCAAACAACAGGTCCGTAATCGACCCGGCTACCGACCCGATGATGCGATCAAAGACTTTCGCTTCGTGCCAGAGCCCTTTACTCCTGAGAATGGCCTACTCACCCAGACCCTCAAGCTCCGGCGTCTACAGGTTGCCGAGCGCTACCAATCTCTGATCGATGAGATCTACGCGGACTGAAGCCAACTTAGAAAACGGGGCTGAGCTTCTGACTCCGGTTAAGGCCCAGCTCCAACATCCGCTTCACCAGATCTTGAAAAGACCATCCCCAAGCGGCAGCGGCATCAGGACACAAAGAGGTGGGCGTCATCCCCGGTAAGGTATTCACCTCAAGCACCCAGGGACGCTCCTGCTCGTCCACCCTCAGATCCACCCGTGCCAAGCCTTCACAGCCTAAGGTCCGGTAAGCCTCCAGAGCTACCCGCTCCGCATGAGCCAGCCCCGCCCCACTCAAAGAACAAGGCACCAGATGTCGAGAGCCTCCCACCCCATACTTCGCCTCATAGGTATAAAAGGAGTTATCCACAGGCAGGATCTCGATGGTCGGCATCACCTCCCTCTCTAAGATCGAGACCGTGATCTCCTTCCCTGGAATGTACGACTCCAGCAAGATCTTGTGGGAATAAGCCCTAGCCTGTTGGATCGCCTCCCCAAAGTGCTCTGCCGTTCTGACAATGTTGACCCCCACACTTGATCCACAGTCCATGGGTTTCACCACTACCCTATCCCCCAGTTGCTCCACGGCGACCTCCCAGGAAATCGGCTGGCTGTGACTCCAAATCTGAGCTTGGGGCGTCGGGATCCCACCCGAGAGAAACAGTTGCTTAGCCACTCCCTTATCCATGGCCAAAGCGCTCGCCAAGTGCCCTGATCCTTGATAAGGCAACCCCAGCCAATCCAACAGAGCCTGTACAGTCCCATCCTCTCCCGTAGACCCATGTAGCGCGATCCAGACGAAATCACAGCCCGACGATCGGGCCTGCCATAACTGGTAAGGCAACTCCCAATTCGGGTCGATCAGTTCAACCTCAGCCCCCAGATCCTCAAGACACCCCTTGATCGCATGTCCAGTGACCCAAGAGACATCCCGCTCGGGTGAATCTCCCCCAGCCAGAACCAAAATCCTCATCACCCTCACCTCTTTATCTCAACCTAGCCACGACCTCTGACCTAACGGCAGCTCAGGTGGTGGGTCGTCGTCTGCGCAGGAATTCAGGAATATCCAAACCCGTCTCCGATCCACGTCCCATCGTCGGGGGCAGATCAACAGTCGGACTGGCAGGAGGACGACCCCTAGGAGCTGTCGTCTCCTTAGTCTCAGTGGGTTTCGTTGGAGCAGAGGGGCGCTCTTTGCCATCAAACCCGGTCGCGATCACCGTAATGCGAACCTCTCCCTGCATCCGATCATCGATAACCGCCCCAAAGATGATGTTGGCATCCGGATCCACAGCATCGGAGATGATCTTGGCCGCAGCCGTAACCTCATGCAGGGTCAGCTCGTTGCCCCCAGTCACATTCAGCAACACCCCCTTAGCCCCGTCGATGGAGGTCTCCAGCAGCGGGGATGAGATCGCAGTCATGGCCGCTTCCCTGGCCCTTGATTTCCCCGATCCCATACCAATGCCCATCAGGGCAGAGCCCGCATCCGCCATCACACTCCTAACATCCGCAAAGTCAACATTCACCAGGCCCGGAATGATAATGATATCTGAGATCCCCTGTACCCCTTGCCGCAGGACATCGTCGGCCACCCGAAACGCCTCCTGCACGGGAGTCTGCTCCGAGATCACAGACAACAGCTGATCGTTAGGAATCACAATCAACGTATCTACGGAACTTTGTAGAGCCGTGATCCCCTCCTCAGCTTGACGTGTGCGGCGGCGTCCCTCAAACGTAAAGGGTCGAGTCACAACCCCAACCGTTAAGGCCCCCGTCTCCTTAGCCACTTGGGCGACGATAGGAGCAGCTCCTGTGCCCGTACCTCCTCCCATACCCGCAGCGATGAAGACCAGATCCGCACCCTCAAGTGCCGTAGCGATCTCCTCATTTGACTCCTCTGCCGCTTTCTGACCCACAGCAGGATTTCCTCCCGCCCCCAGCCCTCTCGTCAGCTTCTGACCTATCTGTAGACGCTTAATTCCGCCTGACTGAACCAGAGCCTGCGCATCCGTGTTGATACTCCAAAACTCAACCCCGCCTGGATTGCTTATGGCCATCCGATTGACTGCGTTACCCCCACCGCCGCCAACGCCAATCACCTTTATCCTCGCCTGACTGCTAGGCAGGATCCCTTCTGGGTTACTAGCGGCATGGGGATGGATCCCATTGCCCAAGTATTCTCCAGTACTAGCATCCCCACCGCTATTTCGGGAGGAGTCGACTATATCCCTACCTCGCAGTGGATCTGCGCCAGGTGGTTGGAGGTTCGACCAGTTGGATGGCATCTTTCTCCTGGAGTAACTCGTTTCCAACAAATTACAACTATATTAGCCGACCCACTATATGCTGAATGGCCAATGCTGCCAAGAATATACTATATCTGGCCCTCTGCCTACGTCCGCATCTGCTCTCATTTGGCCCAAGGCCTTAGCATGGTCCACCGTGCAGCTGCCGACGTCTCCGCTGGATCCCATGACTCCGTGGAATTCCTCCTAATTCAAGATTCTCTGCCCAGAAAAGGCCAATGAGTGGTTCATACCCGATCTGTAACTTTCTAAGCGGAGACTTAACACAGAAAAACAGGCCCGTCAAGCGGACCTGCAATTGATTTAGCTAGTTTTTGTATACCTGGCATCGAGTTAGGTTTCCACAGGGTCCCCCCCGCAGTATGCTCACCGCTGCAGCGTTTCACCTCCGAGTTCGGGATGGGTCGGTGTGGGTCCACTG
>CAYSEO010000001.1:39049-61184 GCA_964429885.1 uncultured bacterium | reverse complement strand
CCTAATCGCTGCGATTGCAGGGTAAATCCCAACTTCTCGTACAGGGCACGGGCCGGTTGATTGAACCCCCACACCTCGATCTCCACCCGATCCACGCCTCGATCCTGGGCAAAGGTGATCACTCGCTGGACCAGCGCTTGGGCATATCCCTGGTGACGATGCTCGGGATGAACCGCCAGCTGATGAATGTAAACCCAACTTCTGCCTCGGTGAAAGATATCGCCCTTGCTCCGGATCACCTCAGCATAAACATAGGCCACCACCTGAGCGCCGATCGAGATCACAAAGATCTGTTTGTTGGGATGGGTGATCACCTGTTGATAGCGATCTATTGTGATCCCTTGGGGCTGAGGGGGGTTGAACACCTCGGGCAGGGCTGCTGCATGGATCCCTTGGATCTGCATGAGCAACGCTCTGACTGGAGCATAATCCTCCCGAGTGGCTAGCCGGATGTTCATCGACTGGATTGATCCACAGGTTCCTTAGTCTGGACCAGCTCCGCCTCCAGGGCCTGGTGATCGAAACGGCAGCCTAGGTATTGACTAATCGTGTGTAGATCCTCCTCAGCGGTGCCCAGACAGTTAGTGGCTCCGGGGGAGGGGGTGACGTTGAACAGGATGCCGGTACCCGGATCGATCTTGGCCTGTCCCAACCGCAACTCTCGACTTTGCTTATCGATCAGTTGGGGCCGAATGCCGCCGAACCCCTGGGCGAACTTTAGATCCTCTAGCTGTAGGGCAGGCACGATCTTGCGCACATCCCCCAGAAACAGGCGGCGATTGATCAGGGGAATATCGAACAGGATGTTCTTGAACAGATAGTTACGGATGTCACTGATCTTGAACAGATCCCATAACACCTGTACCACGGCGGGATCGGGGCGTAGCACCTGCAGGTACTCGGGGATGCTGCTGGGGGTGTACCGCTCCAACATGGGCAGGGGCAGGGCGGTGGGGCCGAATCGGGTTTTGTGGGGCACCAGGACATCCGGATCCCCGTGGATGGCGGCAAAGGGGAGTTTATCGTTTTGGATCGTGTAAACCTTGCCGTTGAGCACCTTGGGGGTGAAGTAGAAGCTGCCCGCCATGGGCAAACAAGAATAGTGAAGGCCGTAGCCCATGCGGTGTGCGAACAATAGGCTATGTCCACCAGCGGAGACAACTACAAATCGAGCGCTCAGGGTGGTCTGGGGGGTATGGATCTCAAAGATCTCTGATCCTTGTTGGATCGACTGCACAGGGGCCGACAGATGGAGATCCACTGAGATGTTTGACTGAGCTGTGGCTTGTTTCACGAAAGATCGGGCCAGGGCTGCATAGTTGATCGCGGAGTAATCATCGGTTACTGCCAAGGCAGCTAAGGACTCTGGACGAGCATGACCCTTAGGCTGGGCCACCTGGGGCTCGATCTCGGCGATCTGATGTTTATCCAAAAACCGCATGCCCGGATAATGGGGTTGGAAGACCTGGTAGCGATCCTCTAGGAACTGACATTCCTGATCCCCCACCCCCAGCACCATCTTGGGATATTTGAAGATGATCTGATCTCGTTCCTCGGAGGGCAGTTGGCTGGCGTAGTGGATCACCATGCGGGCGCGCCGTTGCACGGAGAGGGCCTTATCCAGGCTGTAGTTGGTCTCGATGTCACCACAGTGGATCGTTTGGCTGTTGTGGGTGCCCTTGGAGTTGACAGCGGCGATGTCGGGGTACTTCTCCACCAGGGCGATGCGACTCAGATCCGTGTACCGGGCTAAGCCATACAGGAGAGCAGTGCCTGCCACACCCCCACCAACGATCACCACATCATAGGGTTGAGGGCTACTCATATCCACCAGCTCCAAGACACGCACAGAATCGATCCTATCTCAGCCCCTGTCGAACGTCGGGAGCGCCACAGATGCTCAGGTGTTCCTCCGCCCTTGAGAGAGAAGCCTGAGCAAGGGTTGGCCACGGCAAGATCCGAACGACACTGTCCGGTGGCTAGCCTTGGGTGAGCTAGGGATCAGGACGTCCAGGTTCCAAGTCAACCCAGAGATCGAGGTCACTGTCTGAGACGTCCTCACTTCTCGCAACGGAGCCAAAAAAGCAGACGTTAGAAGCCCCATGGGCACGAGCGAGGTTGAGGATCTGGGCTGCAGGGGAGCAGCAGTTAATCGGGAGTGAGCCAGAGCTGTAACCCACGCTGGGTCCCAATCCCTAACTGGAGTTGGTCAGATTCTGTTTGAACAGCAGCAAGATTGGTGGTTAACTCCGTCCCTAGGACTTCACTCCAGATCACCTCCGTTCCCTCTGGAGTCCGCTGAATCCCGCTCAGAGACCTCAGATCTTGACTGGGTAAAACCAGCTCTGGCTGAGCATCTCCATTAAAGTCCCCAGCAACTCCCATATCCAAGTTACGTGATCCGATGACGTGGGAAGTGAAGCCCGGTTGACGGGCCACGATCGCAAGTTGTGAGTCATTTTCAGAGGGATCGGGCCATTGATAGAACTCCGCTACACCGCCAATATGGGGCGTGCGGACGACGGCTAACTCCACTTCTCCATCAGGACCCAAGGGAGCCACCGCGATCGGATGCCGCCAACGATTCCCTTGGCCAAACCCAGGTCCCCGGATCAATTCCTGTCCCCGTTCATCAAACACCCCGATCTGTCCCCCGGACTCCGGATCACTCAAAGTCACGATCACCTCTTGACCCGGTTGACCATCTAAATCCGCCCAGAGGGGAGCAATCCCTTCGATCACCTCAGGAGCAGGTAGATCGACAGACCATAAGGTTCTGAGATGGGGAAAGGTGGAGATCATCAACAGCTGCGTGGCCTCAATGGAGTCCCCTAAAACCCCATGGCGATACCGTTGATCATCGGTCCCTGACAATAGCAACCAACGATCGGATCCTGCTCCAATGATGCGAGCATCAGGTAAGGCTTGAGTTGAGATCCGTTGCGATCCTAACCTTAGATCACCCGTCTCTGAGATCCATACTGTCCCCTGCTCTGTGGGAAGACCATGGGTTAAATCAGAAGCCTCAGGATCTGCCACGGTCAATAAAGAGATCCGATCGGAGTCCACCTGTAACAAGGGCGGCTGATCGATCGGGAGCTGAGGCGGATCCACCGGGATGGTCTCGATCTGGGATCCTTGACTGCGAAAGCCCTGCACCGATCCATCCGCCAATACTGTCACCCAGATCACTCCTAGTTCAACCGGGGCAGCCACCAACCAGAGCGGGGTTTGAGGTAGGGGGATCTGTACCCTTTCCATCTCCGGCATCGATCCCTGTCCTGAAACGAAGCGATTGCCCTGGATCTGGTGATAGGTGAATCCACAGGCTAACTCTGACTGACAGCTGCCCTGAACTGGAGCCATCGTCAAACTCAGGATCAGAGCTGTTGTTGTGCTCAGGATCAAGCGACTCATCACGTCACCTCTATTGAAACGATCGGGGTTAGGGATCGATGCCGAGATCTCGTAAACGCTGCCGCAGCTGCTCGTTCTCCTGTTCGGCCTGCTCAGCTCGGGTTTTCTCTTGCTCAGCTCGGGTTCTCTCTTGTTCAGCTCGGGTTCTCTCTTGTTCACTCCGTAGCCTCTCCTGTTCCAGTCGCTCTATTCCCTGCTGAGCGCGCTCGTCGGCGGTTGGGATCAGATCTCCATTCGGGGTGAACAGCCTTAAACGACCCGCTCGGATCCCCAGATAAAGCTGCAACTGATCGCTCCAGAGCCAACCCTGGGCATTGGCTGGGATCGGTTGGTAAACCCCCTGTACCAAACGTAGGCCCACAAACTCAGCTGCCGTGTCCGGATCAAACCAGAAATACTCTGGGGTTTTGAAGATGTTCTGGTAGAGCTGTCGCTTCTGATTGCGATCCACAGAGGCTGTACTGTCGGAGAGCAACTCGATGATCACATTGGGGTAACGATACCCCTCCCGCCATACCATCCAACTGCGTCGGGGTCTGGGATCCACCCCCAGAACAATGTATAGATCGGGTCCGCGAAAGTCCCGTTGCGTGCTCTGTACTGGGCTGTAGTAAATGGTGGTGTTGCCCGAGGCATAGCAATCGTTGCGATCCTGGAAATACCACTGGATGCAATTGAGGATCAGATCGATTTGACTCCGATGCAGATCGGTTTCCAAAGGCGGCTCGTCGCTCTCCCACTCATCAGATAGGAGTAGCTTACCTCGATAGTGAGGATCGAGAGCTGGATTTGCAGGAGAGGAGGATTGAGTCACAGGAGTTGTTAGGGAGTGGTTGTCTCCAGTTTAGCCATTCCGGATCTAACCAAACCGACCCGCCACGTAATCCTCGGTCTCACTGCGACTGGGAGAGTTGAAGATCTTGCCGGTGTTGTCGTACTCCACCAGATAGCCATGGCGCTTACCATCATCGGTGGCCTGGGCATTAAAGAATGCGGTCATGTCCGAGACCCGAGCCGCCTGCTGCATGTTGTGGGTGACGATAATGATCGTGTATTCCTGCTTCAACTCCTTCATCAACTCCTCGATCTTGAGGGTGGAGATGGGGTCAAGGGAGGCACAGGGCTCATCCATCAGCACCACCTCCGGCTTGGTGGCGATCGTTCGGGCAATACACAACCGTTGCTGCTGACCTCCCGATAGGGCCAAACCACTGGACTTAAGCTTATCCTTCACCTCATCCCAGAGGGCCGCCCGCTTCAGAGAGGTCTCCACCACCTCATTCAGATCCACCTTCTGATTGGTGACCCGTGGGCCATAGGCCACATTATCAAAGATGGATTTGGGCAGGGGATTGGGTTTCTGGAACACCATACCGATGCGTCGTCGCACCTCCACTGCATCCACCTGAGCATTGTAGATATCCTCCCCGTGATAGAGGATCTGTCCCTCCAACCGAAAGCCACTGATCAGATCGTTGAGTCGGTTAAAGCAGCGGATGATCGTGCTCTTGCCACAACCAGAAGGCCCAATAAATGCGGTAACATTGCCCCGGTTGATCTGCATGGACACATTCTGAACGGCGTGGAAACTGCCATAGAAGATCTGGAGATTCTTGGCATCAAGCACCACTTCAGAGTTATGAGAGGTCTCAGAGGTTGGCTGCACTTCGACGGTCATGATCAGGTCGCTCCTTGAGTTCAATCAGGTTTGGAAACGCGGTACAGAGGTGAAAGTGGATCTGAGCTTAAAACTTCTGCTGACGGGTGGCCCAACGAGCCAACATACTGGTGATCAATACCATTGACACCAACACCAGCGCTGCAGCCCAAGCCAGTTCTTGTTGCGCCTCAAACGGCGAGATGGCAAAGTTATAAACCAAAACAGCGAGGGAAGGCGTTGCCTGCAACAACCCTTTGACGGTGAAGAAGGAGAATAAGGCTGTAAAGATCAGAGGAGCCGTCTCCCCGGCAGCCCGAGCGATCGCCAGGATCACCCCTGTAGTCAGAGCAGGTAAAGCCGCAGGCAAGATCACCCGCAATACCGTCTGATAGTTAGAGGCCCCCACCCCCACCGAGGCCCAGCGCACATCCTTGGGGATCAATTGGAGGGACTCATCGGTGGTGCGAATGATGGTGGGCAACATCAGCACCGCCAAAGCAACGCCTCCAGCCACTGCCGAGTAGGTCTTGAGTGGCACCACCAGGATCGCATAGGCAAACACCCCCATCAAGATCGAGGGCACCCCGTTCAACACATCCGTGGCGAACCGGATCCCCCGAGCCAACTTGGGAGCGCTGAACTCCGCCAGATACACCGCAGCCGACACCCCGAACGGCACACTGATCACCGTCGCGATCCCCACAATCAGAAGGGTGCCAACGATGGCGTTGGAGATCCCTCCTCCTGATAATCCTGCTGCTGGAGGCAATTCCGTAAACAGTTCCAGATTGATCCGGCTGCCTCCCTTGCTGATCACAAACCCCAAAACAGCCACTAGAGGAATGACGGTAATGGCAAAACAGAGAGCGGAGAGCAAGGTTAAGCCCCGCTCCACGAGCACCCGAGATTGACTTTTGGTGTACAGACTGGCTCCCTGTGCGGGAGACTCAAAAGAGGTGGGGGATCCTGCAGTCATGGTGGGATGAGCTCCTCAAAGGCGGTCAATCAGGTACAACAAACAGACAGGGATAGATTCAGAAATAGAACTCAACAACAGGGCTAAACCTGTTTCACCTGGCTAACCAGGATCTGAGCCAAGATATTGACCAATAGGGTGAGGAGAAACAACACGATCCCGGCGTACATGAGTGCGGAGACTTGTAACCCTGAGGCTTCCGCAAACTGATTGGCCAAGAGAGAGGAGATGGTGTTTCCCGGTGCATTGAGAGAAAAGTTAAGCCGGTTGGAGTTGCCGATCAACATGGTCACCGCCATGGTCTCTCCTAAAGCCCGCCCCAGAGCCAACATGATGCCACCGATGATCCCAGAAAAGGCAGCGGGCACCAGAGTTCGAATGATGGTGACCCAACGAGTTGCTCCCAGACCCACCGAGGCTTGACGCAGATCAGGGGGGAGAGAGGACAGGGAGTCCCGAGAGATCGCGGTGATGATCGGCAAAGTCATGATCGCCAGGATCACTCCCGCCGCTAAGGTGCTAGGGCCTCGTGGCTCTGTGGCAAACAAAGGGGTCCAGCCCAAGGCGGTGTTGAGCACCGAGCCTACAGGTCTAACCAGCGGTGTCAGGACAAAGATGCCCCACAACCCGTACACCACACTGGGCACCGCCGCCAACAACTCAACCATAAACACTAACCAGTTCCGGATCTGGGTCGGAATGAAATCCTCACTCAAGAAGATCGCTGTTCCCAGGCCCAAAGGGACCGAGATCGAAAGACCCACCAGACTGCTCATGATCGTCCCGTAGATCATCGGCAGGATACCGTACTCATCTCGGGGAGGATTCCAGGCACTATCAGTAAGAAACCGCAACCCAAATCTCTGCATGGCCTCCAGAGCACCACTGCCCACCGTGAGGGCGATCCAGACCAGTACTAAGGTTACTGCCAAGGCAAAAAACCCTGTCATCCAGATAAATGCTTGATCAAGTTGTCTCTCAGCAGCGGAGCGGCCCCGGGTATCTGTTGACATGAGGTCACCTCAGCGTTGTTCTTAAAATCTCAGCTCTGACTCATAGTTTTGCACAGAGAAAGGCAGGGAGCAAGCATGCTACCCCACCTTCAGCCTTAGACAAACTACTGGACTTCGATCTCGTAGCTATCGCTGATCACATCAGCAGCCTCAGCCACCCGCTCCCTGACATTTTGAGGCAGAGGGATGTAACCCAGTTCGTCAGCAAAAGACTGACCCTCGTTCAGACCATACTCAATCATGGCCTCGAGCTGAGCGCCTTTCTCCTCGTCGTACTCCTCATACATCAACATCCAGGTGTAGGTGACGACGGGATAAGATTCATCCCCCTCGGGATCGGTGATGAAGGCCCGCAGATTCTCAGGCAGTTCCACAGCGGCTAAGGTTGCAGCCGTGGTCTCGGCATCAGGCAGAATGAAGTTTCCTGAGGCATTCTCCAGAGCCGCGAAAGCCACACCATTGTTGACCGCATAACCATACTCCAGATAGCCGATCGCTCCATCGGTCTGCCTGAGCTGAGCAGTGATGCCCTCATTCCCTCTAGCACCGATACTGCTCTCAGCGGGCCACTCCACGGTCGTACCTTGACCCACCTGATCGGCCCATGCCTCACTGATATCACTCAGGTGGGCGGTGAACACTCCGGTGGTGCCGCTACCATCAGAACGATGTACCACCGTGATGGGCAGATCCGGCAGGTCAACATCGGGGTTGGCATCAGTGATGGCTGGATCGTTCCAGTTGGTCACGTTGCCTAACAGGATATCGATATAAGTCTCACGGGTGAGGTTGAGGCCACTCTCAATGCCATCGGCGTCCAGGTTGTAGCCTAAAACGATCCCACCTGCGGTCATGGGCAGCAAGATCACGCCTCGATCTACCGCCGCCATCTCCTCATCGCTCATGGCCACATCACTGGCACCAAAGTCAACGACCTCTTGGCCAAACTGTTCCTTACCCGCGCCACTACCCACAGACTGATAGTTGATCTCAGCCCCGAACTGGTCGTTGATCTCAGCCGCCCAGCGCTGGTAGATGGGAGCAGGGAAAGAGGCACCGGCACCGGTCAAGGAGACGCCATCCCCGAGCTCTTCTGCTGGGTCCGCGAGGGCAGCTGGGGTCGTCTGAAAGCTACTCACTGTTAGACCGAGGGTGAGGGCAGCAACCGAGGCAGACACCGCGATGCGTCCTAAAGTTGCCGGATTAACGGAGAAAGTCATGATCAAAAGCTCCTTACTGAGCACAGATAACGAATCAGCTGGATGCCACGGTTAATGATCTGGCGATTCTCCATCCATGCCAGATCAATTGCCTTGCCCTGCGAGATCCACAACGGCAGGCGGACCCATGAAAGCCAACACTCTTCAATCAAACATATCTTAGGTTGAATAGCAATTCAGTCAGGCTTAATAGGCCCTTTGTAGGTTCTTAACCTCTAGGCGGATCAAACCATCGATGTGGCAGAGGAAGGCGGAGTCATCCTACTCTAGGGAGATCTGAGTTGAGACAAACCCGTTTTTGAGTCTTGGATTCATGTCGCGAGATAGATCTCAGAAATGGCTCAAAACTAGCTCATGACTTAAAAGATCTTTACAGCGTCGGAGATCCGGAGAGAAGAAGCCGGATTAACAATAAGTTGTGAATATCTTAGGGTGAGGAGGAGAAAAGCGCAAGGGCAGATCTCCGATCACAAAAAAAGGAGATCCGCAGGGGATCTCCTTTAGGGTTTAGATTTTCGGGTGGGTAAAGACCTTACCGTCGGGTCAGTCGAGTCAGGACCTCATTCGATCGCTCCACGAAACTACGAGCTGAGGTAGCATCAAAGCTCTTCTGGGTCACTAGAGCCAGATCGTATACATGGTTACAGATCAGCCGCACCAACTCCGGATCCTTGCCTTCATCCGCCATGGTCTGCAGGTTCTGGACTAGGGGATGAGCGGTATTGACCACTAAAGTGTGTTCTTCGAGGAAATCCATCGCCTTCTGCTGCATCATGGCGTTGAGCTCCTGCAGACGACGTAGGGCCTCAGGCAACAGGATCATGGCCGGGACGGCTTCCGACTTGAGCGCCTTGGCCTCCACCTTCAGCTTCTGCTTGCCGATGGAGCGGTTGAACAGATCCGCCAGCAGCTCACTGCGGGTCTTGTTAGTGGAGGGATCCACGATCTCTGCCGCCTTATCCCTATCCACTAGGCTCTCATCCAGCTCGGAGTCCACCCGCTTGAACTTGACATCGGAGTACTCTCGCTCCAGGAAGCCCGCAAAGTGACTGTCGATCCAGGCATCCAGGACCAACACCTCCAGACCCTGACTGAGGTGCAGATCGATGTAGCCGCTCTGGGACGCCTCATCGGTTGCGTAGTAAACCTGGTTGTTCTGCTTTTCCTGGGTCCGATCCAGATAAGTCTGCAGGGTCACCCACTCCGGTTCCTCCAGCCCTGGCTTGGCCAGACGATAGATCATGATGTCTTTGATCTGCTGGAAGAACTTGTCGCTGTTCATGCTGCCGAACTTCATGAAGACGCTGATGTCCGGCCACACCTTGACATATTCCTGGAAGTCTTCCTTATAGAGATCCTTGAGCCGATCTCCTACTTTCTTGGCGACGTGATCTCCAATGCGGCGGACGGTGCGATCGTTTTGCAGGAAGCTACGGGAGACATTGAGGGGAATGTCTGGACTATCCAGAGCACCTTGCAGGGGGAGGAGAAACTTGGGGATCACCTCCTCACAATTGTCCTGCACAAACACCTGGTTACAGAACAATTTGATCTGACCTTTGGTGGGATCGATGTCTGGTCTCAGCTTGGGGAAGTAGAGGATGCCCTGGACGATGAAGGGATAGTCAGTATTGATGTGGACCCAGAAGTGAGGATCGGGTTCAAAGGGATAGAGATAGCGATAGAACTCTAGATAGTCCTCATCCTTGAGCTCGTTGGGGGAGGTCTTCCAAAGAGGGGTTTGCTTATTGGCGATCTCGCCATTCAGCTTGATCGGTACGCTGATGAAGTCACAGTACTTCTTGATCAGCTCCTTGATCCGGCCTTCCTCCAAAAACTCCCCATCGTCTTCATTGATGTGCAGGGTAATGGTGGTACCGATCTGATCGCGCTGGGAATCCGTCAGGGTAAACTCCGTCGTGCCATCACAGGACCAATGCACTGGGGTGCTGTCTTGCTGATAGGACAGGGTGTCGATCTCCACCTGACTGGCCACCATGAACGAGGAGTAGAAGCCCAAGCCAAAATGACCGATGATCGCCTCTTCCTTGCCCTGATATTTCTGAATGAATTCCTCAGCACTGGAGAAGGCCACCTGGTTGATGTACTTCTTGACCTCCTCAGCAGTCATGCCCAGACCGGTGTCCCTCACCTGTAGGGTCTTGGCCTCCTGATCCACCGTCACCTCGATCTCAGGATCCGGCACGCTGTCGATCTCACCTGAAAGAGAGGCCATCCGTAACTTAGCGATCGCGTCGGCGGCATTGGAGATCAGCTCTCTTAGAAAGATCTCTCGATCGGAGTACAGCGACTGCTTGATGATCGGGAAGATATTCTCGGTATGGATCGTGATCGTGCCTTGCTCTAGCATGGTTCCCCCACTGAGATAAGTAGCGAGTCTAGCACTCTTGACGGTTCAGTGCTAATTTACCGAATCCGCTGTCAAGCCGACAAGCCAAGGCAGGGGCGGAGATCCACACCTACCTCTGTAGGGATCCTCACTGGCCATGACGGCCTCCTACCTTCACCACAGGATCTGCTTCGGGTTGTCTGGTCGCGATCAGCAGCTGAGTATGAGCCAACTGGTCTTGGATCTGCTGTTGAACAAGATCCCGGAACTCAAGGAAATGTTCCCCATGGGCACAGAT
Organism: uncultured bacterium; assembly: GCA_964429885.1. Lineage (GTDB taxonomy): Bacteria > Cyanobacteriota > Cyanobacteriia > Thermostichales > Thermostichaceae > CAYSEO01. The sequence continues at coordinate 50,250 of CAYSEO010000001.1, read as the reverse complement.
GGTTAGATAGTGAACCAGGGCCTGAGGATTCTGTCTGATCAGACTGGCCAACTGCCGCCAGAACAACCAACGAGTCGAGGAGCGCCAGATCCCTTGTAACCAGATGATCTGAAATAATCCCTGCAACTCTGGCAACTGAGGCCACTGAAATGATTTCTTCCACTTGGGGGAGCCCAACTTGAGGGCATAGCGCCAGCATCGCTTCATATAGACCACAGGATCGTACAGGTATTGAAAGGCTTGAATGTACTCTGTAGCGATCTCTTCGAGTGAACGGGTAGGCACAAAGTTCATGAGTCCGGTTTGATTCAGTCCCTGGCCCTGATCGAGCAATCGATCTTCCTTTTCCAGTCGCTGCCAGAGAGCGGTTCCAGGTAGGGCTTGCAGCATACTGAAGAAAGCATCTGGAACCCCCGTCTCCTCCACAAAGTTAACGATCCGTTGACCGGCACCGGATCGCTCGTTGTCAAATCCGATGATGAACCCTGCCAGGAGCCTCAGGCCCGTGCGGGTGATCTTGTCGCAGGATTCCGTCAGGGGATGACGGTTGTTTTGAAACTTCTTCGTGAGGGTCAAGCTGTCAGTATCCGGGGTTTCTAAGCCCAGAAAGACGGAATTAAAACCAGCCTCCACCATCAGATCCATCAATTCTTGATCCTCCGCTAGATCCACTGAGGCCTCAGTCATGAAGGTGAAGGGATAATCATGCTCCTGCATCCAGGGGATCATCTGCCGCAGCAGTCGCTTGACATTGCGATGATTGCCGATGAAGTTATCGTCCACAACGAAGATCCCTCGTCGCCAGCCAAGATCGTAGAGTCGTTGCAGCTCAGCCATAAATTGCTCTGGAGCCTTGGTGCGAGATTTACGGCCATACAGGACAATGATGTCACAAAATTCACACTGAAAAGGGCACCCCCGTGAGAACTGCAGGGACATTTGATCATAGGCGTCCATCTGCAACAGATCAAAGCGAGGGATGGGGGTCTGGGTGACATCCGCCTTCTCGGGGCTACGAAAGATCCCCTGTTTCTCACCTCGATCCAAAGCCTCTACCCAGTGTTTGAGGGTCATCTCCCCCTCATCCAGTACCAGAAAATGGGCTCCAGCGGCCAGGGCTGCCTGGGGCACTGAGGTGGGATAAGGGCCTCCAACCGCCACCTGTTTGCCTCTGCGGACCCCTGCCTGGATCAAATGTTCAAAGTCCTGTTTCTGCACCATCATGGCGGAGATGATGATCAGATCGGCCCATTCCCAATCTGCTTCAGACTCCGGCCCCACATTTCGATCTACCAGACGAAAATTCCACTCCTGGGGTAAGAGGGACGCCACGGTGATCAATCCCAGAGGAGGAAGTAGCACCTGCCGACCGATCAGGTTCAGGACTCGCTCAAAGGACCAGAAGGTTTTGGGAAACAGAGGCGAGAAGAGGAGAACATTCATAGGTATATTCCTGGGGCTCCCGTCATCCTACCCTGCCTGCGCCCCTTGGCCCTCTCTGAGGTTAATCGGACTGGCTGATCCCGTTAGCGATCTGGATCAAGGTGATCTGAAAGGTCTCCCGCTCAGGACGACCCCGCTTGAGGTCGAACTCCAGATCCAATAGGGCCGCTAGGGATCGATGTAGGGCTCGGCTGGAGAGGGATTGTACCTCTTTGCGCAGGAAGAAGACTCGATTGGGGTTACCGATCTCAGCAGCCTGGGCGATCGCCTTATTATCCCGTTCCCCTTGATCGATTTTGATCCGGACCCACAGCCAGGTGCGGAATTGTCCCACCAGAACCGCTAGGATCCGTAGAGCAGGCTCGTTACGATCCAAGAGATGAGTCAGGATGTCGAGGGAGCGATTTAGATCCCCCTGTCGGAGAGTAGCAGCCAATTGAAAGCTGTTGTAAGCAGAAGCTGGGACCAGCTGGGTCACCATCTCAGCACTGATCGGCACTTGCGGATCTCCGGCAAAGAGGCTGAGTTTCTCCAGTTCCATCATCAGTTTGCGGGAGTCGCTGCCGACGGCGGTAGCCAGTAATTCCTCTGCTTCCGGCTCCAGCTTCAGCTGCTGATCCTGGGCCTGGGCCTTGACCTGCTTGCGGATCCCGTCCGTATCCCAGGGAGGAGGCAGAGTGAATTCCTCCACGATCCCTATCTTCTTGAACAGTTTGGTGGATTTGAGTCGGCCATCCGGTTTATGGGAGCTGGTTAGTAGTAGGTGAGTTGTCTCGGGAAGTTGGCTCAGGGTACGCTCCAGTTCCTGCTCTAGATCTTTCGGACACTGCTGAGTGATCTTGGTCTCCTCCAGCCACACCAACCGATCTCCCATGCCCAAGGGGGGGGTCATGGCTTGATTGAGAGCCTCGATGGTGGATTCCGGGGGGAGACGATCGTAGTTGAAAGCCATCCAGGCCGGATCGAGGACTTGATCCCGCAGCTTCTGGATCGCACGCTCCAGTCGGAAGCTATCCTCTCCCCAGTAGAAGTAGATGGGCATGATCCCCGATTTGAACTTGATCAAGAGTTGGTAGAGATGGTCCTAGATAGAGTCCTAGCGGCTAATCCTCAAAGCGTGTAGGGGCAGAGTTTATCTTTGTCCATGGCGGCGTTGCAGCAACATCTCAGCCACGATCATATCCAAAGGAGTTGTGATCTTAATGTTGGTCTCCTCTCCCTCCACGATGTATACGGGCAGATCTAGGCGTTCAAAGAGGGCGGCATCATCGGTAACCTGCCAACCTTGATCGAGGGCTTTCTCATGGGCTTGATCCAGCAGGGGTAACAGGAAGCCTTGGGGGGTTTGGGCGGCCCACAGGTGTTGGCGATCGGGAGTGGACTCGATCCGGTGATAAGAGATGGGGTTCTCCTCGATGATTTTGATCGTGTCCTTGACCGGGACGGCGGCGATTAAGCCATTCACCTCCTTGAGGGCAACACTGCAGCGATCCAGTAACTCCGGGGTGACCAGGCATCGGGCGCCATCATGGATCAGCACATGATCGATGTTTCCTTTATCCATCAGGTGGTTGACGCCTCGACTGACGGACTCCTGGCGGGTGGCTCCGCCCTCGATGATCTCGACGGGGATCGTCAGGTTCAGCTGATCCAGTAGAGCTTGGCAGGCGGGGTAGTCGCGGGGTTGGGCCAGGAGACCAATCCATTCGATGGTGTAAGAGTCTTGGGCTGCTTGCAGGGTCCAGGCGATCACGGGGCGATCGAGGAGGGGCAGGAGAAGTTTGTTCTGATCGGCTCCCATGCGACGACCGCTGCCTGCTGCTGGGATGAGTAGGTGCATAATCGGGCTTAAGGGTTCATAATTATAGTCTACAGGTTAAACTACCTGACTGGGGGTGAGCGTAACTGGATCGATGTCTACTGGAAAAGTGATTGGGATTGCGATCAAGACAGCTGATGGTGCAACCCTATGAATTTCAGGAATCCCTCGCTAATTGAGCGCTTACTCAGACCGATACATCGGGATCATAAACATCAGATCCTCGTCCTAGGTACCCGTGATGAGGTATTACGAAGAAGGACCATATTATGAGGCGCTTGGGGATGTCAAAGGTTATGCTCTAAGCTACAGTCGGTGGGATGGTCTCTAGGGAGCGATATGGAGGAATTGGAGGACTTTGGTCGCAAGACCCTGTACTTTCTGATCGGCGGAGCCACCCTGGCAGCAGAAGGGATCACCAAGGCCATGGAGGACTGGAGCACTCAGGCTCAAACCGTGGTGGATGATTGTGTGCAGGAAGGAGAGATCCGCTACGGTCAATGGACCCGTGAGCAAGAGGGATCCTCATCGGAGCCGGATCAGAACGATGGTTATACCCCAAACACGGTGGTACCTCATGCCCCCAGTGAGACCCTCAGACAGCGGTTGATGGCTCTGGTGCGGGGTGATCAGGCTCTAGCAGAGCGACTACTACTCCAGGAAAAGCAGAGCAATCCGGGTCAGACCGATCGGTGGTACTGGGAGAAGGTGATCTACGACCTGGAGCGGGATCTGCAGGGATGAGCGCCGCCAACTCCTCCGTCAGCTATGGTAGGAGCAACGTTTGGGTGAGGACGACATCACCATGATTGGCATGGGGCTTCTTCTGATCATCTTTCTGTTCTTCGGGGCGGCTTTCTCGGGGGCAGAGACGGCGATCACAGCTTTGGATGATCTGAAACTACAGGCGTTGATCGAGGAGAAGGGGGATCCGAAGGGGATCTATAAACTGGTTCAGACCCAGCGATCTCGATTCATCACCACCCTGTTGCTAGGCAATAACTTTGTCAATATCGGCATCGCTTCCCTGGCCACGACGATCTCGATCCAACTCTTCGGTCAGGAGATCGGCGGTCTGATCGCCACGGTACCTACCACGATCGTGATCTTGATCTTTGGTGAGATCACCCCCAAATCCCTCGCGGTCAGCAATCCCCTTGCGGTCTTCACCAAGGTGGTGGCGCCCATCTACTGGTTGTCTGTGGTGGTGAACCCACTGGTGTTGGGCTTTGAGTGGATCGTTCAAAAGATCTACCAACTCTTGCAATTAACTCCGGTGGCTGCCAACGCCACATCCTTGCGGGAGTTGGAGCTATTGATCGATATCCTCGGGCAGCGAGGCTTATTGGACTGGCAGAAACGGCGTCTGTTTCGAGGGGCGCTCTCTCTGGATCTATTGATGGCCAAAGATGTCGCTAAACCTCGAGTCAAGATGGAGACAATCCCGCAGGATATGACCCTGAGAGATGTGGTGCAGCTCTGTCTGGAGACCGGCTACTCCCGTATCCCAGTCCAAGGGGATTCTAAGGACGAGATCGTCGGGATCATTCACCTCAAACAGGCCCTACGTCATATCGAGCAACAGGGCAATGATAGTGTGGGAATCGCTATGAAGCAGCCCACCTTTGTGCCCTCTACGAAGCGGATTGGACCTCTGCTCAAGGATATGCTGCGCTCCCGTCAGCACCTGGTGATCGTAGTGGATGAGTTTGGGGGCACTACAGGATTGTTGACCTTGGAGGATCTGTTGGAGGAACTGGTGGGAGATATTTATGATGAGAGCGATCTGTCGCCCCTATTGCTGCGCCAGCGGACTCGATCCGTTAGGGGGACTTGACCTGGATAAGATATTAAATCTCAGTATACTCATCAAAGACCGCTCCTGTTAGGTTGGCTCCAGCCACAATGGCATCCCTCAGGTTAGCCGATCTCAGATCCGCCTTGGAGAGATCTGCCCCACTCAGATCCGCCTCCCGAAAATCAGCCCCGGTCAGTTGAGATCCTCGTAGATCGGCTTTGCTGAGATGAGCCCGCCAGAAGTAGACATCCCGTAGATCCTGGTCATGGAGATCTCGGCCTGTGATCGGTCGATTGATGATCTCCCAAACCAGTCGCCACTTATGATCTATTTGGGTATGTTGATCGAGCTGAGCTTGTTTCAGTACCGATTGAGAGAGATCTGCCCCCCGTAGATCTGCCCCCCGCAGGTTGGCTCCCATCAGGCTGGCTCCATACAGATCAGCCCCTTGCAGATCCACCAAACTGAGATCAGCAGATCGCAGATCGGCACTACTGAAATCCGCATCGCTGAGCAGAGATTGCGCTAGAGTTGCCCCTCTGAGAACCGATCCTCGAAAGCTAACCTGACGCAGATCAGCTTGGCTGAGATCTTGATCTTGAAGATCACAGGCTTCCGCATTGGCGTTCACCAGTTGCCAGATCAGGCGCCCTTTGTCTGAGAGTTGCGTCTGGAGATTGATCTGACAATCCCGCCAGTTGGTCCAGTTCAAACAGGCTTCCGACAGATTGGCATATCCCAGATCAGCCCCATTTAGATGGACTCCCGTCAGATTGGCTGCCACCAGATCAGCATATTGGAGATTGGCTCCGGAGAGATTAGCCTCACTTAGATCGGCAGCCCCCAGATAAGCTCGCTGCAGGTTGGCATGGCTCAGATCGGCGGAGTTCAAATAAGTCTGCTCCAGAAAGGCTCCTCCTCCCCGGATCCCTGATAGAATCGCCCGTCTTAGATCTGCTCGCCAGAGGATCGCATCCGTCAACAGAGCTCGACCCAGATTGGCCTCCCCTAATCTCGCCTCCCTGAGGTTGACTTCCTTCAAGATTGCGCCCACGAACTTGGCCCCCTCCAGATTGGCCCGGATCAGGCAGGCACCCGTGAGATCGGACTGGCTGAGGATGATCCCCCGTAGATCGGCGTCTCTTAACACAGGAGATCGGAGGCTACAGTGCTTAAAGTCCCTTTCCCCCAGGGCATAACGATCGAGCAATCCTGGTAGGGAGGGAGGGGTGGGCATGGGATGGCTGTTGGCAGATCGGGTGACAGGCTAGGCTAGAGAGGCTGTTCACAGATGAAACACTTTGTCTGGTCTTAAGCCCATTATCGTCGGAGTGGCGGGCGCCTCAGGCATGCTCTACGCGGTACGGACGCTGAATGCCCTGCTGGGGGCAGGTTACCCGGTAGATCTCGTGGCCTCCAAGGCCTCCTATCAGGTGTGGTTGGCGGAGATGAATGTGCGCGTCCCCTCCGATCCCCTCAAGCAGGCTCAGTTCTGGCTGCAACAGGCGGAGATCTCTGGACAATTGACCTGTCATCGTTGGTCGGATGTGGGGGCGACGATCGCCAGTGGCTCCTACCGATCCTTGGGTATGCTTGTGATCCCTTGTAGCATGGCCACAGTGGCTAAGCTGGCGGCGGGCCTCAGCTCCGACCTGTTAGAGCGGGCAGCGGATGTCCAGATCAAGGAAGGGAGACGGTTAGTGTTGGTGCCCCGTGAGACCCCATTTAGCCTGATCCATCTGCGCAACCTGACCACGTTGGCGGAGGCGGGGGTGCGGATCGTGCCTGCCATCCCAGCCTGGTATCATCATCCCCGCACGATCTTGGATCTGGTGGATTTTGTGGTGGTGCGAGCCCTAGATCAGTTGGATGTGGATGTGGATCTGATCCAGCGCTGGCAGGGAGGAGTTCATCGGCAACCCTTACCCAAATTGGAGGCTGAGACATGAGACCTAGAGATTATTTCCGGATCGGTTTAGCATCGGTGGTGGTGTTGATCCTGGTGATCATTTTCTTCCAGAATGCCAGTACCAGGGTATCGGTGGTGATGTTGGGGGATCGCTCGGAGCCGATGCCGTTATCGATCCCAGTGGTGATCTCCTATGTCAGTGGTGGGGTGATCGGTTGGCTGTTGTTGGGCAACTGGTGGCTACATGATTACGGGTCCCAGCGAAAAGCGGTGCGGTTGTTGGAGCGTTTAGAGAATCGTCTTTACGATCTGGAGGAACGCTTGGGTCGGCGGCCAGAGTACCTGCTGCCGGAGTCTCTAGAGGAACAACAGGAGTTTCAGACTCGGGAACGACTATCGGTGGATGATTTTGAGACAGATGAAGAGCGAGATGAGTTGATCGAGGATGACGATTTTGAGGATGAGCAGGATCTGAGGCCGGATGCGGAGATCGATGATTATCGGGATGAGCGTGGCTGGCGTGAGGAGAGACGATGGGATTACTAGATCGGTTCCGCCACTCCCAACCTGTAGAGCCTGATCAACCTACCCCTCCAATGGAGGAGACCTCAGATTCCCCAGAACGTCCAGATCCCCAGGGGCGTAATACCTATGTGTTGGTGATCTTGGACAGCTGTCGATTTGATAGTTTTTTGCAGGCTGATACCCGTACGTTCTTGAAGCTGGGTGAACTTGATTAACGTTGGAGCTTTGCCTCCTGGACGGCTCCCTCTCACTACTATCTGTTAATGGGATTACTGCCCCATAATAGTCCTACTCAAGTGTTTGCTTCGGAGCATTATAAGTCTGATTATCTCAAGTATAACGAGCGGTTGGGCATGGATGGGATCGAGTTCAAGAACCTGCTGCCTCATCTCTATATGCCCACCTTATTGCGACGGGATCTGGGCTACACCACCCATGCTCGTGTTTCATTGCCGGTGCTGAATCCGGATACGATCTTGAATCGGGATTTTGATAGCTATCGACTGATGCCTCAACACAATGACATGGGGGCAATGTTGGATGATCTGGATTTCGACTCAGACCGACCCGGATTCTATCTGCTCAATGTGGGGGAGACCCACTATCCCTATGCTCTGCCGGAGGAGGATCCTTCACGGTGGCCGAGAGTCTCCGGGGTGAATGGGGTGCTAAAGCGGTTGGATGTGGAGGATGCGGATCCACCTGAGTTTTTTAATGAGGCTCGCTTACGGGAACTGCAGCAACGACAGATCGAGTCCGTGCGCTATCTCGATGGGATCTTTGAGGAGCTATTTGATCTGGTGCCAGAGAATACTTACATTACGGTAACTGCTGATCATGGAGAACTCTTTGGAGAGGGGGGCTATTTTGGTCATGGACCGATCCAGCATGAGAAGGTATTTGAGGTACCCTTCATAGAAGGGAAATTGCGATAGAGATGGCCAGTGGAGCGAAGGATCTGTTCCTCGCCGATCGCAATATCAGATCCGGCCCGATCAGCCTTGGGAGGGTTAGAACCACACATTCTGCCTGTGATCGGATCAAAGTCGAGGCAAAGGAGAGGACGGAGGCGGCAAAGGACTGGTGGGCGGCGAGGGTTGTTGTTCTGGGGAGGGGTTAGGCGTCGGAGACTCACTGGCGGTGGCAGGGGAAGGAGAGGGGCTGGGGGAAGGTGGGGTGATCAGGGAGGTGGGGGGCTCCGATCCCTCACTGGTGACGGTTTGGGTCTGGGCCACCTCAAAGATCAGCTTGAAAGGACGTCCGACAGCACTATCCGCAAATCGCTCCAACAGCTGCACCTGACGGGGGGTGATGGGCTCCTCCGTCTGCACGAAAAACCGAACCTCTGGGGGTTCCGTGCCCCAGTTGAAGCTGGTCCGTTGCACCTGAACTCGCTGAAAGGTGATCGTCCGTTCCTGCAAGGCTATGCGTAGGGAGTCCTCCAGCTGAGCCTGGGTGAGCAGACGAGTCAGATTAGCCCCTAGGGGCACGATTAACAGGCCGATCAGGCCGAGGGTGGATAACAGAGCGGATTGGGCCTTGAGGATCGGAGTGTAGCCCGTGAACATAAAGGTCAACATACAGGCTAAGGCGATGCCCAACAGATTCGTCAGATACAGCTGCGAGGCCCCCCCAGTCGCCTGCCAGTCCCCCTGAGATAGTCCTAACCCAATCACACAGACAGGCGGCATCAACGCCACTGCGATCGCCACCCCCGCCAGGCTATCCGAGATCTGAGGTCGTACCCGTGCATAGCCTGCGATGGTCCCTGCCGCTAAAGCGATCCCCAGATCAAGAAGATTAGGCCGGGTCCGCGACAGGATCTGATCCCCCCATTCCGCCAGATTGACAAGCCAGCCCAATAGACAGGAGACACTGATCCCCAGGCCCGTACCCAACAGGATCGAGTATGCAGCAGCCTTGAACAACCGCACATTGCCCTCTAGAGCTCCTAGGGCGATCCCCCGGATCGGTAACATGAGCGGCGCGATGATCATGGCCCCGATGATCACCGCTACACTGTCGGCCAACAACCCCAGGGTGGCGATCACACAGGAGCCCATGGTCAGGATCAGATAGCCCGGACTGATGGTGGACTCCTGCAACAGGCTCTCCTGGAGGGTGAACAGCTCCTTCTCGCTGACATGAGGCAGGCGGATCTGGCTCCAGGTGAGCCGACGGAGCACCCTCATCCAGACTGCTAGGCGAGTGAGTCGAATCCTCATGCTCTGACCCCTCAACTTCCACAGGAGTCTAACAGGGGTCGATGAACAACTTGTGTCAGGGTCGGGGATTCTCTAGAGTAGTGAGCGATCTGATATCTGATCAACGTCCGATCACCCCATGGGCCTTAGTGACCCATCCCGCCCCCTGAACTACTGTTGAGCCCTGATCTCTATGACCTTTTCTCGAGGATCGAAGACCTTCTACCGTCCCGCCCCCCACTGGTCTGGGCTCTTACGCTGGTGGTTGGGGGATTGGCAAGCGTTCGATGGCATCCTGTTGGCCACGGCCCTAGCCCTGTCCGCTGTGGGGGTGTTAGCGATCCATACCACCGGAGCGGCGGCCACCTTCTGGACCCAACAAGGGGTGATGGTGGGGTTAAGCCTGATTCCCTGTCTCTTTCTGGCTCGGCTCAACTATGAGCGCTGGCTGGGCTGGCATTGGCTCACCTACGGGGCCACCTTATTCACCCTGATCGCCGTGCTGCTGTTTGGGACCGCAGGGGGCGGATCGGAGCGGTGGATCTCACTGTTGGGCTTTCAGATACAGCCCTCGGAATTTGCCAAGGTGGGAGTGATCTTGACCCTGGCGGCTCTGTTGCACCACTGGCCGATCCGCTACTTCAGTCAGGTGTGGATCCCTTGTTTGATCGTTGCCCCCCCCTGGTTTCTGATCTTCTTGCAACCCAATCTGGGCACGGCCCTGGTGTTTGTGGTGATCCTGTTCGCCATGCTCTATTGGGCCGGAGCTCATGGCAGCTGGTTGGTCTTGATCAGCTCTCCCTGTATTGGGTCGATTCTGTACGGGCTCCGCCTGCAGCCGGGACAGGAATGGATGGTCTGGATCTGGCTGACCTGGTCCCTGGGGATGAGCCTCCTAGCCTTCTGGCAGCTCCCCTGGCGGCGAGTGGGAGCCTTTACCTTTGGAGTCATCAATCTCCTCTCCGGTCTCCTCGGCCAGATCGCCTGGTACCTGCTCAAGCCCTACCAACGCACCCGGTTGTTGATCTTTATGGATCCCAGTCAGGATCCCTTGGGCTCGGGCTATCACCTGATCCAATCTCGGATCGCCATTGGGGCGGGTGGACTCTGGGGCAAGGGGCTCTGGCAAGGATCTCAAACCCAACTGGATTTCATCCCAGAGCAACATACGGATTTCGTCTTCTCGGCAGTGGCGGAGGAGCTGGGCTTCATCGGGGCAGGGTTGGTGCTGATCCTGTTGTGGATCCTGTGTCTACGACTGATCCTGATCGCTCAAAGTGCTAAGGATAACTTCGGCTCCCTGATCGCCGTGGGGGTATTTGCCATGATCCTGTTCCAAGCAGTGGTCAACATGGGTATGACCATGGGTCTCGCGCCGATCACAGGACTCCCGTTACCTTTTCTGAGTTATGGACGATCGGCATTATTAACTAATTTCCTGGCGATCGGTCTGGTGGAGTCTGTGGCCATCCACCGTCATAAGACCACCTTCTTCCGGTGATT
>CAYSEO010000001.1:0-38949 GCA_964429885.1 uncultured bacterium | reverse complement strand
TTGATCTAGAAAGCGTCGATACGGCAGATCTAGGCTCGATCGATTTCGCGGGAACGGTGGAGCGGTTACCGCTTTTTGGTCGCCCAACGGGGTTTTACCGGATCGATGACGTCACTGTCTGGATCAGAGGTGCAACGACGGTGATCGGGGGGCCGATCTCCGTGGGGGATCAGGTGTCTATATCCGGTTTTGAGCTAACGGCAACCTTTGTGATCGCCAGAGAGGTCACGGTTGGTGGCCAAACCCCGCCGCCGCCATCTCCGCCACCCACTCCTGGTCCAGGTGGATTTAACCTCACTCTTGATTTCGTCGACAACTCCCTCACTTTTAGCCAGCGGGCCATCGTCCAATCTGCCGCCGATCGTTGGGAGCAGGTGGTCACAGGAGATATCCCTGACGTTAGCTTACCGGGAACGATCCCCGCCGGATTCTGTGGCAGTGCTTTTCCAGCGATCCCAGCAGGCACTGTCGTGGATGATATCTTGGTCCAGGTTAGTGCTGCCTCTTTGATCAGCAGTCCTAATCAGCCAGGTGGAGTGTTAGCCCAGGCGGGTCCCTGCGGTTTCTCTCGGGCTGGATCTGGCATCTTCAGTACGGCCCGGATCGCCATCGATCCCACAGACATCGATAGCTTAGAGGCCGGGGGGGATCTGTTCCCCGTGGTGTTGCATGAGTTTGGCCATACCCTGGGGATCGGCACCAACTGGGATCAGTTCTTTGTTGGCAACCCGATCCGCTTCTCGGGTCCCCAGGCGGTGAGTGAGTATAACGCCCTCGGTGGCTTCGGCAACGTGCCCCTCCAGCAACCTTCAGGTGGACACTGGGACGAGCCAGCTTTGGCTAACGAGCTGATGACACCTTTCATCACCCTAGGAGTTGGATCCAATCCCCTCAGCCGGATCACTGTCGGCGCCCTGAGCGACATTAACTTCCCTGGGGTCAGTCTCAACGCAGCGGATCCCTACAGTTTGCCGGGAGCGATCACGGCTCAGCCTGACGGGGATGTCAGGGTGTTAGATATGAGGCGGGATGCGGTCCTTGGTCCGATCCTGGATTCCGATGGCAATGTGGTGGCACCGTTGATCGTGTTTGACGATTAAGTCTAAATGATCTGATTCTCAGATTGGACTCGGGTGCCGTAGGGATTGCGTGGGATCTCCTGAGGCACCCTATTCTAAGTAGATCGGCAAAATTGCTTTGACACACACTATATAGTCTGTATAAACGTTTCTGCTGATCTACTTATTGATCTCTGAGTTGATCGATTCGTGGGTCGAGGCTAGGACCCGATCTGCGCCAAGACCATCGCCTCAGCGCTTCGTGGTCCAGACCGTGGTGAACATCATCAAAAAGCCACCGATCAGGATGCTGATGCCGATGCCGCCCGCAACCCAATTGATCCACTCCGGTGTTTCCATGCACTGATCTCCGTCCCGTCCCTCTCCTTCTAACACCGATCGACTCCCCTGACGAGGCCGGATCCAGAGCTGTCCCCGTCCATAAAGAAAGAGGTGGATCTCGATCCACCCCAGGTCGCTCTTCTTGATCAGGCACATAGGTTCAAGGTTGGATCTGAGGGTCAGCCCAGATCTAGGGATCTTAGTAGGCCAAGCCCATGCTGCGGGTGGTCTCAGATCCGAGGTAGACCCGGATGCTGAGGAAGTCGGTCGGACAAGCAGTCTCACAACGCTTGCAGCCCACACAATCCTCTGTGCGAGGAGAGGCAGCGATCATGCCAGCCTTGTTGTTACCCGACCAGGGCACCATTTCCAACACGTCCGTGGGGCAGGCCCGCACGCACTGGGTACAGCCGATGCAAGTGTCGTAGATCTTGACTGAGTGAGCCATTATCGTTCTCCAGCCTCTATAACCGTTTGTGTCAAGGGATGATATCGTCTTGTAGCCCAAGGACTACCCGACTTTAGTGCCCTCAGTTTACTGTATCTACGGGATTGACTTAGATTTGGCCTAGAAAGTTTAGGGAAGTTAACACGCCTGGCTGGGTAGGCTGACCCTAGAGCTTGATCAGGCCCTAGAGAATCCCCGTTACGATCCGATTTGCTGAGAATAGGGGCCAGGGAGGATAATGCCCACAGATCTCGGGAAGTGTTGAGCTCTCACCTTCCATCCTCACAGAGCCACCCCTCACAGAGCCGCCATGTCATCCTCTGAGACCCAAACCTTCTCTTTCCAAACCCAACAGCTCTGTCAGCAGCTGTCCCAACAGGGACGCACTATGTTCACGGGCTATTGTCATCTGGTTCTAGATCCGGTGCCGTCCACCCCCTCTCAGCAGCCAGAATTGCACTGGTATCTGGCCTTCTCCCAAGGGAAGGTGGTGTTTCTGGCGGAACAGAAGCTGGATTGGCCAGTACTGATCCGGACCTTAGAACGGTTTATCCCTCGCCTGCGCACCTCTAAATCCAAGCTGGTCCTGCAAACTCTGGAGACCCGCTCCACCCATGAACAACGGGCAGTGTTGGGCAATTTGATCAATGTTATGGAACGCATGGGGTTACTGCGACCCAGTGAGGCCCTACAGGTGATCCGGCAGAGCATTCTAGTCCACCTGGATGTACATCTCTACTCACGTTCTGGTCAGGCCCGCTTTACGGCTGATCCCCAACTGGTGACCCTGGCCCCGATCCGAGGGTTTGACCTACAAGGGTTGCTGAATGACTGTCGCACCCGACAGGAGCAATGGCAGCGACTGCAGAACTCGATTCCCTCCCTAACCGGCATCCCGGTGCTCAACCCAGAGGTCCTCGCCCGCTACTCCCTCAGCCCAGAGCAACGGCAACGGCTGGAACGCATGACCCGCGATCATCAGAGCCTGTTTGAGATCGCGGTGGAGCTGGCCAAGGATCCCCTAGAAGTGGCCCAGGTGTTCCAACGCTGGATCCAGAAGGATCTGGTCAAACTCCAGGTGGATCAGCGTACCCTACCCCAGAGCTATACCCTCGTCGCCGTAGACGATAGCCCTGCCATGCAGACCCTGATCCGTCGCACCCTGCCCCAGTTTCAGGTGTATACCACTGGCAGCGCCGCCGAGGGCTTGAGCCTGATCTTTCGCCATCAGCCCGATCTGATCGTGTTGGATCTGACCATGCCCGAGATCGATGGCCTGGAGATCTGTCGGACCATTCGGGAGATGCCCCAATTTAAGCAGACCCCCATCGTGATCCTGACCGCTCGGGATGGGTTGATGGACAAGCTCAAGGGCCGATTAGTGGGGGCCAACAGCTATCTGACCAAACCCTTCGAGGCGGAGTCCTTTAAGCGGGCTGTGTTTCAACATCTCCACATCTCTACGGATGCCCAAACCCTGACCTCTCGCTGAGGATCAGAACAGGATCTACACAGAAGTGATCCGATTAAGCTGTATTCATTGAGACAAAACCCCAGGATGTAGCCGGAGGAGGGCACGGTGGCAAGGGTGTTGGTTGTGGATGACGTACGATCGCAGGCGGAGCTGATCTGTCAAGCCCTGCAGTCTGGGGGATTGATGACTCTCTCCGCCCATAGCGGCAAAGAAGCCCTCTCTCTGTTGGCGGATGCTTCCCCCGATCTGGTACTGCTGGATGTGTTGATGCCCGATATGAGCGGCTACGAGGTGCTCCGCAAGATCCGTAAGAACAAAGTCACCCGGCAACTGCCGGTGGTGATGTTGACCACCAAGTCCGCAGAGCATGATCGGGTTTGGGGCCTGGAGATGGGGGCGGATGCCTATCTCACTAAACCCTTTGAGACCCAACATCTGATCAGCGTGATCCGACGGTTGTTATGGGGATCCTAAGCGCAGCCGATGACCGACCTCGATCCCAATCCCACACCCGCTTCCCTATCTCCAGAATCAGCCCCAGATCCCCAAGAGATCCAGGCCCCGGTCCCGGAGCGATCTCTACTGCTCTTCCAGCAACAGATCGAGCTGGGGTTACCTCTGGAGGCGATCCAGGAGATTCTTAATCCTACTCAGACGCCGATCACGCCGGTTCCCAATACCCTGGCTGGGGTGAGGGGGGTGTTGAATCTACGGGGACAGATCTTGTTGGTGCTGGATCTAGGCTACCTGTTGCGCTATCGCTATAACTCCAGTCACCCGCCCAATCGGATCATCGTGCTGCGCTCCCAGAGCCCTGTTCCCTCTGACAGCCGTCCCCCTGACCAGTTAGGATTACTGGTTGAACGGGTTCATTCTGTAGTGAGTGCTCCCCTCGATCAGATCCAACCTGTTCCCGACCTCGACCCTGTTCCCGCCTCCTGGCTCTCGCGACTGTCCCCCCTGGTGATGGGCACTGTAGGTTGGGAGGATCGCCCCTGGCAGCTGTTATCCGTGTCCGCCTTACTCGATCCGGCCCATTGGGTCTGAGGGATCTGAGCCAGAGGTGGGTCAGATCATGGAAGCAGGCCTTAGCCTTGCGATTGTCTGTTACTTTACTGTTACGGAATTGACCCCAGGGATTCACGCTCTCACCCACCTACCCTCCCACGGTTCCTATGACACAGACGACATTCAGTAGCCTGGCCCCTGAGTATCAGAAGGGATTAGCAGCCTATCATGACGGCCAGTTTCGGGAGGCTGTGGCACGATTGGAGTCCGCTTTGGTGGAGGTGCCCTTACCTCAGGATCCGGATCACGACGGGCAGAGAGGTCTGGTGTTGTATTATCTGGGGGCTGCCCATGCTCGTCTGGGTCAGCCCTTTCAAGCCCAACGTTACTGGATGGAGGCCCTGACCACCCGCCACCCCCGCTATGGGCCTGCGGCACAGATGGCTTTGTCACGGCTGAATATGGCTACAGTGCCTGCCCTAGAGGGCCAGCTCCTAGAGTCCCAGGATCATACCCTCGATCCCACCGATCCCAACCTGGGAGATCACCCCCGCTCGAATGGCAATCTCCCTCTGGCGGCTGATCAGGTCACCACACCCTTGACCTCCGATCCTGTGGCTCGATCACCCCACTCCCCCAGCACTCTGCCTGCCTTGAAGGTCTCCTCGAAGCCGTTCGAGGATCCTCCAGAGCCTACAGAGGATGCCGATACTCCGGCTCCGCCTCCCTCGCAGTCGGTATTCTCCCGCAGCTGGCAATGGCTACGCAATCAACCGATCCAGACTAAGCAGCTGGGTTTGTTGGCGATCTCTCAGGTGCTCTCCATTGGGGGCGTGTTGGCGGCAGTGGGGGTGTTGAATGTCAACCTAAATCAGCAGCAGCTGGATCAGGCGGAGACGGAGTTGTCGGTGCTACAGCTCAATTACGAGGACAAGCTGGATCAGATCACCCTCACCCTCAATAGCTTGGCTCAGAACCCGCAGATCGTGACCGCCGCCAGCCAGGGTCAAACAACTCCTGCTGTGGAGACCGCCCTGGAGCAATTACTACAGGATCTGGAGATCGAGGTGGCGGAGCTGGTGGGTCTGGAGGGTGGGGTGATCGCTCAACCCAGCCGTCGCGCGGGCCTGGAGACGGAGGCTTACGATCCCAATGGATTTATCGCTGAGGCGGTGCAGTCGGGTCAGGGGGTCCGATCTACAGAACGTCTGCCCTTTAGTCGGTTGTTTCAACGGGACAGTCAGTTGGCTCAGGATCAGGCCCTAGCCATGGGTTTGGATCCGGGCATGCAGCCGACTTTTCTGATCCGGTATGGGATCGTGCCTGTGCGAGATACTTCCGGAGCAATTCTAGGGACATTGGTGGCTGGGGATGTGGTGGATGGTCAGATCGTGGATGAGACCAACCTGGTGCTGCGGGATGGGGCGGCTCTGGTCTTCGATGTGATCGATGCTCAGTGTTTTACCCTGGCGGGTCAGGGGGAGGTCTGCGGTACCCAGGGGGCGGATCAGGTGCAGCTCTCGGAGGTGCCGTTAGCGGGATCTAGCCTGGATGGGGGTAGCCTGAGTCGGGTCAATCAATTCTCCCCTCGGGTGCTGAGCTTGGCCCAACGGGCGGCGATCGCGGATGTACCAGTGGTGGATCGGGCTCGGATCGCGGATACATCCTATACTTTGGCGGCAACAGCCCTACGCACCCAATCGGGTCGGCCCGTCGGTGTGTTGATGCGGGGCACCCCTCAGGATGATCTGAATCGGTTATTTCTGCTCTACGGGGTGATCCCGATCGCGGCTCTGGGTCTACTGGCGGTGGGGGTGAATGGGGTCCTGGGTCGAGGTCTCGGCAAGTTGGTGGTGGAGCCCCTACAGGATCTGGAGCAGGCCGCTCGCCGTTATGCCAATGGAGATCTATCCACCCGTGCCCTAGTGGTGGCGGAGGATGAGACTGGACGCTTGGCCCAGGTCTTTAACCAAATGGCCGGGAATATCCAACAGCGCACGGAGGATCTGGAGCGGGAGTCACGGCTGCGGCAACGGATCGCGGAGCAACAGGCCCGAGCCAAGGCCACCCTGCAGCGAGATGTGGAGAAGATCGCCGCCACGGTATCCGCCATCGGCTCCGGGGATCTGGATGCTCAGGTATATTTGCCCAATCTGAACCCGGATAATCCCGACATCCAACGGCTGGGGGAAGGGATCAATCGGATGGCGGACCAGTTGCAACAGTTATTGGAGCAGTTGCGACTGGAGGCAGAGCGGCAGGCGGAGGCCAAGCAGCGCTTACAGTCGGAGGTGGAGATCATCACCCATGGGGTGGAGGCGATCGCAGCCGGGGACTTCTCCACTCGCATTCCGGCTCTGGATACGGAGTCCGTGCAGGATATGGCGGAAGGGATCAACCAGATGGCTGTACAGCTCAAGGATCTGATCGAGGCTCAGCAGCAGGAGACCCAACGCCAGGCTGCCCAACGACTGGCGCTCTCCAATGAGGTGGTACGGCTGTTCGAGGAGATCAAGGGGGCGGCCCGTGGGGATCTAACAGCCCGGGCGGCGGTAGAGGAGGGGGAGCTATCCTCTTTGGCGGATGCCTTTAATTTCCTGGTGACAGCCCTGGAGGATGTGGTGATCCAGATTCAGCAGGTGGTGATCCAGGTAGATACGGATGTGAGCGCCTCGGCCCAAGTGACCCAACAGCTCTCTACCCAGTCCTTGGAGCAGGTACAACAGATTGGGTCAGCTCTAGATCAGATCACTCAGATCTCCAAGGGTCTCTCCCAGGTGTCCAGCTCAGCGGCCCAGACGGAGGCGATCGCCGCCCAAGCCGCCCAGGCAGCGGAGGAAGGGGGTCAGCGCATGGATCGGACGGTGGAGGGAATCACGGAGCTGCGCAATACCGTCGCCACCACAGCAAAGATGATCAAGCGGTTAGGGGAGAGCTCCCAGGAGATCGGTAAGATCGTCAATGTGATCAGCGACATCGCCCTCCAGACCAATATGTTGGCCCTCAATGCCACGATCGAGGCGGCCCGCGCCGGGGAACAGGGGAAAGGCTTCGGGGTGGTGGCGGATGAGGTGCGCAAGCTAGCGGAACGATCCGCCCAGGCCACGGAGGAGATCGAGGCGATCGTGGAGTCGATCCAGACGGAGACCCAGCAGGTGGTGACAGCCATGGAGAGCAGCACCCAGGAGGTGGTCACCAGTACCCAGCTGGCCCTAGAGACCAAGACCTCCCTGACTCAGATCATCACCGTTAGTCGCCAGATCGATAAGTTGGTAGCCCAGATCGCAATGGCAGCCCAAGCACAGACCCAAAACGCCAGCGATCTCTCCGGCTGGGTGAATCAGGTGAATCAGACTGCTGAACAGACCGCCTCCCAGGCCGATACGGTCTCGATCCAGTTAAACCGGCTGACGAAGCTGGTGGAGACCCTCCAAGACTCAGTCGAGGACTTCCGCACCACGGAGAGCCCCGATGATCAGCCCTGATTCCGATCCGTTCCTGTCCTCCTTAACGGATCCGTCCCCCGAAGGATTGGCCGATCCTTACATGGCCGAGCTGTTCTTTACAGAGTCGGAGGAGATCGTTCAGGAGCTGGAGCGGGATCTATTGGCCCTAGAGGACGCCTCGGTGGCGGGGGTGGCGAAGGGGTTTCGACAGCTGCTCCGATCGGCCCATTCCCTCAAGGGATCCGCCTGGATGTATGGGTTAGGGGAGGTGGCTCAGGCGGCGCACCAGCTAGAGGATAGTTTGACCCAGTGTCAGCCTCATTGGAGCTCGACAGCAGATCCGGAGCGCCAAAGTTGGTTATCTCAATGGCTCCAGGTGGTGGATGGTCTCACCCAGGTGTTGCAATCTTCTCGATCCGGATCCAGCTCCGCTCAACAGAAATCCGTTCAAGCCTTACAGCTCTCGCTTCAGGATCTGCCCTTGGTTTCTGGAGAAAAACTGCAGGGATCTGAGGAGAGAGGATTGCCCTCCTTGCCGCAGACAATCTTATCCAGCGAGCTCCCCCCGTTGTTGGAGAAGCTAGCGGCATTGTCGGGATCAGCCACGGATCTAGACGGGATACGCCAGGTAATCCCAGATCTGTTGGAACAGCTGCAGACCTTGAATGGGGTGGTGCAGATGTTGAAGTTAGTCGATCTGCAAGGTCCGATCGAGATCATGGAGACCGCCACCGTGCAAGCCTTGATCACCGAGCACCATCTAGGGGATCTCCCCCAGTTGTGGACAGAGCAGCTGATTGCCCTTGAACAAGCTCGCCTCGGAGCCTTAGCCGCATCCTCTGATCCCGCACGGGATCCGGAGGGTGAAACCGGGGATTCGGCTACCGTTTTGGATCTAGAAGAGGATCCACAGCCAGGACAACCGGTGGAACCCGAATTGATCTATCGGGGGGAGCTGGGATTGGTCTCCAAGGTGGACACTCGTCGGGTCAGTCAGGTGGTCAACCTGGTGGAGGAGTTAATGATCCAGAAGACAGTACTCGATCACCAGCGCCAGGAGTTGGGTCGGCTGACCCGAGGGGCAAAACGAATCTTGAAGGAGATGCGGCAATCTCGACAACAGCTCCGTCGCTCTACGGATCAACTGGACCTCGATCGAGCCCCTAGCTCCCAACGGACTGCGGAGGATCTGGATGTCTTGGAATGGGATCGTTATTCTCAACTCCATGAAGCGGCCTATGATCTTTTAGAACATTCCGCTCTACTACAGGAAACCGTTGAAGATCTTAGCCAGCTAGAGCGGGGTTTCGATCAGACTGGTGATCAACTCAGTCGCCTCTGTAGCGATCTATCGGCACAGTCCTCGCGGCTAAGCATGGCCCCCTTCAGTCAGGCGGTGGATCACCTCCCTCGGGCGATCCGGGAGCTGAGTCAGACCTACAGCAAGCCGGTGGATCTGGTCTTTTTGGGTCGCAATGTGGAGCTGGATGCTCGGGTCTTGAATCAATTGCGGGATCCCCTCACTCATCTGGTGCGTAACGCCTTTGATCATGGCATCGAGGATGCAGCAGGGCGACAGGCGGCAGGTAAACCGAGCACGGGACAGATCGAGATCGAGGCGCGCCATCAGGGCAGTTATACGGTGATCACGATCCGGGATGACGGTCGGGGGATCGATGGGGAGCGGATCCGGACCAAGGCGGTGCAGTTGGGCTATTGTGATCCGGCCCAGGCACAACAGTTGACGGAGGCGGAGCTGTATCGATTTCTCTTCAAACCAGGGTTCAGTACCCGGAACCAGGTCAGCGAGATCTCGGGCCGAGGGGTGGGATTGGATATTGTGGAGGCAGTGGTCACCCAATTGCAGGGACAGATCGGTTTGCAAAGTCAGCCCGGTCAGGGAACAACCTTCACTCTGCGCTTACCCCTAGTGCTCTCCATTGTGCCCGCCTTGGTAGTTCGAGCCGATCGAGATGTAGTGGCGATCCCCCAAGATCAGATTCTACAGATCCTGCGTCTGCCCTTGAAGATGGGATCAGGAACGACCCTGCCCTGGGAGGAGGAGACGATCCCACTATTGAAGTTACCGGAACTGCTCAGCTACCAAGTGCCCCCTAGCGAGACTTCCTGGCAGAATCCCCTCACCATGGAGAAGTTTCGATTGCCGGTGCTGATCCTACAAAACCTGCAGGGGGACGTCATCGCGGGACTTGCGGTGGACCAACTGCTAGGTCACCAGGAGATCGTGCTCAAACCCTTGCCGAAACTGTTACCTAAACCCTTGGGGATCCGAGGGGCCGCCGTATTGGGAACGGGTCAAGTGATGATGGTCTTGGATACAGAAGAGTTGATCACTCAGCGAGGATTGACAGGTCCGCCAGCCCTCCTGGCTCCGATGGCTCCCTCGGCAGGGACTCCATCTGATCAAGCTCCCGCCTCTACAAAGTCGATCTCACAAGGGCGGATCTTGGTGGTGGATGATTCCTACTCAGTACGACAGATGTTGGCCATGACCCTGAAACGACAGGGGTTCCAGGTGGATCAGGCTCAGGATGGCCAGGCTGCCATCTCTCAATTAGCCGCTGATCCCAACTATCAGGTGATCATTACGGATCTAGAGATGCCCCGTTTAGATGGCTTTGGTCTGCTGCGACATCTGCAAACCCAACCTCATCTAGCTCAGATCCCGGCAGTGGTGCTCACCTCTCGCAGTGGGGAAAAACATCGAGCTCGGGCCCGATCGCTACAGGCTGCCGCCTATCTCACCAAACCATTTCGACGCCACGATCTGCTGCAATTGCTGGAGTCACTGCTCCCAACCCCCAACCAGATCCAGTGGAACTCTTCCCTTGATCTGAATTAATTAGAGTGGCAAAATTGCTTCAACATGCATTTCTCATAATCATCGCCTTCTCGTTACAGTAGGATTGAATCCTTCGAGTTGTAGTTGTGTGAATACCGCTTCTGTTGCGACAATGGTCAAGCCAACCACTTGAAATCCAACAGAGGGATCTTGCTCAGCAACCTCCCCAGCGAGGCCATGATTGAAGTCTTCGTCAGCCAGACCCAGGACGGAGCAGTGAGTCTGAGATGGAGGCCGGTAGAGGGGAGTGATAAGATCAGGCTAGTCCTCCCAATCTTAAGATCATACCTATGATCCAAGCGCTGCAGAAGATCCTTGGTGATCCCAACGACCGTAAGGTGCGTCAATATCGACCCACCATCAAGCTGATCAACTCTTTGGAAATCGAGATCGCCTCCCTCTCTGACGCCCAGCTAAAGGGGAAGACAGCGGAGTTTCGTCAGCGCCTGGACAACGGGGCCTCTTTGGATGAGCTGTTACCGGAGGCGTTTGCGGTGGTCAGGGAGGCCGGTAAGCGAGTCCTCAACCTGCGTCACTATGACGTCCAGATGATCGGTGGCATCGTCCTCCACGAGGGGCAGATCGCGGAGATGAGAACCGGGGAGGGTAAGACCCTAGTGGCGACCCTGCCCTGCTATCTCAACGGTTTAAGCCGCAAAGGGGTGCATGTGATCACCGTCAACGACTACCTGGCTCGACGGGACGCGGAATGGATGGGTCAGGTGCATCGCTTCCTGGGCTTGACCGTGGGTCTGATCCAAAACGGCATGTCCAATGAGGAGAAACGGCGCAACTATGCCTCTGACATCACCTATTGCACCAACAGTGAGCTGGGCTTCGACTATCTGCGGGACAATATGGCTGGCTCCCTACAGGATGTCATGCAACGGGAGTTCAACTATTGTGTCATCGATGAGGTGGACTCGATCTTGGTCGACGAAGCCCGGACACCCTTGATCATCTCTGGCCAAGCAGACTCCCCATCACAGAAATATCTTAGAGCTGCCGAGGTGGCCAAGCAGCTGGAGAAAGAGGATCACTACGAGGTGGATGAGAAGGCCCGTAACGTGCTGCTCACCGATGAGGGATTCGAGAGGGCGGAAGAGATCCTGCAGGTGAACGATCTGTTTGATCCCAAGGATCCCTGGGCTCACTTCGTCTTCAATGCGGTCAAAGCCAAGGAACTGTTCGTCAAGGATGTCAACTACATCTGTCGGGGCAAAGAGGTGGTGATCGTTGATGAGTTTACCGGTCGGATCATGCCGGGACGCCGCTGGTCGGATGGCCTACACCAGGCGGTCGAGGCCAAGGAGGGATTACCGATCCAGAAAGAGAGCCAGACCCTGGCCACCATCACTTACCAGAATCTGTTCCTACTCTATCCCAAGCTGGCGGGCATGACGGGCACAGCCAAAACCGAGGAGGCGGAGTTCGGCAAAACCTACAACCTGGAGGTGACGGCGATCCCGACCAACCGTCCAGTACGGCGTAAGGATGCCCCCGATGTGGTTTACAAGACCGAGATGGGCAAGTGGCGAGCCTTGGCGGAGGAGATCCGGCAGATGCATGAGCGGGGCCGACCCGTACTGGTAGGTACCACAAGTGTGGAGAAATCGGAGGTCTTGGCCAACCTGCTCCAAGAGCTGCATATCCCTCACAAACTGCTCAACGCGAAGCCCGAGAATGTGGAACGGGAGTCGGAGATCATCGCCCAAGCGGGTCGCAAGGGGGCGGTGACGATCGCCACCAACATGGCCGGTCGAGGCACAGATATCATCCTGGGGGGCAACGCTGACTACATGGCTCGCCTCAAGATTCGGGAGCAGCTGATGCCCAAGCTGGCCCAGTTAGACACGGATGATCCCATGGGGGCGGTACGGTCCGCCTCGCGTGGGGGCGGACGTGGGTTTGCGGCCACAGCGACGAAGCCCAAAAGTTGGGTGGTCTCCAAGACCCTATTCCCTTGTGAGCTCTCCGAGACAGTGGCTCAATCCCTGGATGAGGTGGTGGAGGCTGGGATCCAGCAGTATGGCAGAAACGGTCTCCCTCTGCTGGCGGTGGAGGATATGATCGCGGTGGCCTCGGAGAAGGCGCCGGTTCAGGATGTCTTGATCCTGCAACTCCGGGATGTCTTTAATACCATCAAGCGGGAGTATAAGGCGGTCACAGATGCAGAACATGAGGAGGTGGTCCGCCTGGGAGGGCTGCATGTGATCGGTACGGAACGTCATGATTCCCGCCGCATCGATAACCAGTTGAAGGGACGTTCGGGACGCCAGGGGGATCCGGGCTCGACTCGCTTCTTCCTCAGCCTAGAGGATAATCTGCTGCGGATCTTTGGGGGCGATCGGGTCTCGAAGCTGATGGACATGTTCCGGGTTGAGGAGGATATGCCGATCGAGTCGGGCATGTTAACCAGTAGCCTGGAGAATGCCCAGCGCAAGGTGGAGGTCCACTACTACGACGTCCGCAAACAGGTGTTTGAGTACGACGACGTCATGAACAACCAACGTCGAGCCATCTACGCTCAACGCCGCCGCATTCTGGAGGGCACTGACCTCAGACCGACGATCCTAGAATACCTAGAGGAGACCATCAAAGAGATCATCAACGCCTACGTCAACCCAGATCTGCCCCCGGAGGAGTGGGAGTTGGAGAAGTTGGTAGCTAAGGTCAAGGAGTTTGTGCCGCTGATGAAGGATCTAACGGCGACAGCCCTGGAGGAGATGTCTCAAGAGGAGATCATTAACCATCTGACTGAGCAGGCCAAGATCGCTTACGACGCCAAGGAATCCTATATCGACACCTTTAAGCCCGGTCTGATGCGGCAGGCGGAGCAGTTCTTCCTGCTACAACAGGTGGATAATCTCTGGCGGGAGCACCTGCAACAGATGGATGCCTTGCGAGAGTCTGTAGGCTTGCGGGGGTACGGTCAAAAGGATCCGCTGATCGAGTACAAGAATGAGGGCTTTGAGTTGTTCTTCGACATGATGGCGGACATCCGACGCAATACGGTCTACAGCCTGTTCCAGTTCAGCCCTCAGGTTGTGCCACAGGTGAAGGCTCAGCCCGCCCAGGAGCCAGGATCAACCTCCGAGGAGAGTGATAGCGGCGTGGTTGAGGCGGACTTTGAGGAGTCCTGATCGGTCCCAACGGGGATGCGCGGCTGGCTGGTCAAAGCGGAGGATCTGCCTTACCCTGAAGGTCGATATCACCTGTTTTCATGATGAATCCGATCTTTCACTTGGCCTTTCCGGTCACCGACATTCCCCAGACGAAGGTCTACTACGGGGAGGGATTGGGGTGTGATATTGGACGGGAGACCCCGGCCTCAGTGATCCTCAATCTACAAGGGCATCAACTGGTGGCTCACCTTAGCCATGAGCCCCTGACTCGGCAACAGGGTATCTATCCCCGTCACTTTGGATTGATCTTTCCCACACTGGAAGGCTGGGAGGATCTGCGAGTGCGAGCGGAGCAACAGGACCTGACCTTCTATCAGCAGCCCAAGTGGCGGTTCACGGAGACGCCTCTGGAACATGCCACCTTCTTTCTGGAGGACCCGTTCTTCAATCTCATGGAATTCAAATACTACCGCCATGCTGCTGCCATCTTTGGGGAGCGAGGGTGGGATCGTGTGGGAGATAGGGCAGAGGTGAGCCGGTGAGTTCTAGGGGAAGTAAGCCGATCTGGGAGATGGATTTCAATGCCCTGCCTCTCCGAGATGATCGAGATAAGCGAGTGTGGGAGCTCTTGGTCTGTGATCGTACGGGGGAGTTCAAGCAAACTCGCTATTGCAGCAATCAGGACGTAAACAGTGTCTGGGTAGGGGAGCGGTTACAGGAATTCCTACAGCTTGCTCCTGTCCCCCCGGTGGGGATCCGGGTGTTTCGGTCTCGCATGTCCTCGATCCTGAAGCGGGGCTGTGAGGCTGCCGGGATCCCGATGCGTCCCAGTCGGCGGGTCTATGCTTTGCAACAGTGGATGGATCAGCGGGCCAAGGAGGTCTATCCCAATGAGACCCAGTACACCTATCAGCCTAACGATGTGCTGATGTTGACGGAGACCGATCTGCCCGATCCCACTCCGTTACCGGATAAGTTACGGGGCGACCGGTGGGCCTTGGTGACCCTGCAGATAGCCGATCTGCGGCAAGCGGATCAGTGGCCAACGGAGTTTGGGGAGCTGTTTGCAGTGGATTGGGATCAATTGGACCAGACCCAGGCAGTACCTGGGTTGTTGATCGCCTCCACCCGAGCCGTGGCCATCGCAGCCTGGATGAGTGGGGTGGAGCCCAGCAGTTTAACGGTGGATCCAGACCAGGGTCTGATCTTGGAGGCAGGACAGACGGATCGGTATCTGATGGCTCGTTTGACGGAGGATAAGTTGCGAGCAGAGGGGGAGGGATTTCAAGCTCGTAAGCAACAGAGGGGTGGGCTCCATTTCCTGGCCCTGCAGACGGATCTGAATGAGCAGAGCTTTGCTGGGTTCTGGTTACTGAAAGACCTGGATCTGTGATGTCTGCTTCCCTTCTCCCCATCAGCAGTTCCGGACGGTAAACTGATTGCAGATCTCGTTGATCTTGATTACAGCGATGCCCAAGAGACCCAATCCTGCTGTGTTTGCTGCCCTCGGTTGAGCATGGGATCTATCAAGGGAACAGTGCTAATGTCCATTTTGAATCGATCGACCCGACATTTACTGCGACTCTGGCCTCTGGGGATCCTCCTCAGTCTCTGTTTATTTCCCTTCGGCTGGTTGGGGGAACGGTGGCCTCGATTCGGGATCTGGCTGGGTCAGACCTTTCACGGTCCTCTCGGCCATGGCATCGCTCACTTCGGTATTTTCCTGATCATCGGTCTCTTGCTGCTGGGGTTCTTTCCCAGGCTCAGATCCCAGTTTGGGCTCTTTCTGCTACTGGGATTAGGGTTGGGGATCGCTCAAGAGGGGATCCAGCTCCTTTACAAGCAACGGCCTCTGGTCTGGGACGAGTTACGGGATCTGATCGTGGATCTGGGGGGAATGATCGCGGCTTATGGACTTTTTAAGGGAGGACGTTGGATTCTGGGCAGAGATCAATACCTAGCTG
Organism: uncultured bacterium; assembly: GCA_964429885.1. Taxonomy (GTDB): domain Bacteria; phylum Cyanobacteriota; class Cyanobacteriia; order Thermostichales; family Thermostichaceae; genus CAYSEO01. The sequence goes on along the minus strand of CAYSEO010000001.1, from coordinate 23,221 downwards.
AAGGAGATCTTGAGGAGTAAAGTGGCGAGGCGGTCTCAGACAAGGTCAGTTGGGCCAGCTCTGACTCAGCTACAGGAGGAAGCGGATACTCGAAAGGGATCTCCAATGGCGCCACGATCGTCATGTATGAGGGAGCCCCTCGTCCCAGCAATCCCGGCTGTTTTTGGGATCTGGTCGACAGATACCAGGCTTGATCCAGTAGGATCTGATCTCATTCGGGAGGGGTAGGATATCCAATAAAGAGCCGATCTCCTCAGGTCCTGCAGGGGGTAGAGGTAAGACAGGCTCTAGGCTGCGTTCGAACAGAGCTTGAATTAGATCAATCGCCATGATTAGCGGCTCAAAGTCTAACCACACGGGCAAGATTCGCACTTCTATAGTGTACTTGTGGGGGATCTGGAAGATCATATTCCTAAAGTTAAAGTCCATATATTTGGATAGATTGAGAGGCTTGAGCTGTTGACAGGCTTGTTCCCAATCCAGATCTGGCCAGGACTCGGATTGAACGATCTGCCAGAGGGACTCAGGTACCATGCCGACTTTGCGACAGTTAGGGTTACTTCTGAGCAATCGCCTGAGGTTAGCACCGTGGGTCCAGAGTAAATTGATCAGGTTCCGAAATATATCAACGGAGCAGAAAGAGGACGCATCAATATGGAGATGAGTCGCCCCTTCTAAAGGAGCAGTAAAGTGCAGATCTTGGGCCAGACTTAGCCATTTCTCCACTAAGGGAATCTGAGATCTGAGCAGAGGCGGACTGATCAGTTCACAGGGACGCTCCCGTTCCCCCGGTAAAGGTGCTGCGATAGCAATCGTCAGGCCATCCTCACAACTCACCTTCACCATACCTCCAGGTCCCTGGATCAACTCAACCCCAAACAACTCAGCAACAGGAGCCAAAACCTGGTCCAGGGGATCTGAGGCCTGCGCCACTCGGGTCACCAGTCGCAGCAAACGGATGTCATCACTGACAATGCGATACCACCCCGGAACTGGAGGAGCTGGTTTGAGACAATCCGCCTGCAAGGTCAGATCATCCACACATTGGGCAACCGACTTGCCCTCCTTATCGATAACTTCAAAACCCAGGGTTAGGTTTTCCAAAACTGGGGCGTTGGGGATCTGGCTGGGTTCGGACTGGGGATGGAAGAAGCATCTTACCTGACCCTGATGTAGATCAGCAAGGGCCTGGGCTAAGGTCAGCCGACTTGAACCCCGAGGAGCAAGGAGCTCGATCTCTAATCCCAGGGTCCAAGGGGGAGTCATCGCTATAGATCTCCTCAGAACCCCTAATTGGTAGCCAACAACAAAGCTGTGTCGATCACCTCTCTCTGATCCAAGATCAAGTTCCGCTCAATGCGCAATTTGGCTTCAAAAGGAGAAGGCTCACCCCAAAAACTAGCCAGGACCTCAGCATCATCATAGCTATAGCCCCCATCAACGAAATAACGCAGTTCCTCAACTGAGTTTAGGGCACTGACCCGAGCGTCCAGCAATTGCTGAGCTAGCAAGGCCTTACCTACCGGACCTGACAGGATCTTGTTACCCATCACGGTTTTGGTCTCTAGCACAGAGAACTGAAAGAAACTGGCCAGAATACTGGCGTCATAATAATCATATTGACTTCCGAAAAAGGCATCAAGAGCTTGATCATTTTGGGCTAGCAAGATCTCAGGGGATGCCATTGCGCTCCGTTGTTCCTCAGGCGTGAGGTGGGTGGACAGACTCAGCAGGAGGGAGGAGATCACTAACGTAGACAAGAGTTGGATAGAAGTTGATTTTGATTGAGACATTAGGGATCCTCATAGAAATGTGGTACATAGTATAGCAAAAGGTGACACTGTAAGTGAGGCATTAGACCCGTAAGGGATCATAGAGGAGTTTCCACAGGTAGGAAAAAAGAGAAGTCGAGCGGTTTTGGAGTGAATGCCACAAGTCGCCGTTGGCGCGAACGAGGGCCAGGAGAGACTCGAAAGGGATCAGGACGCGCTATCCTCGGAGATACGATCAAGCCGCCCTGCTTACCCCTATGTCTGAAGCCGCCCTGGAATCGATCCTGAATGAGACCCGCGTCTTTCCCCCTCCACCGGAGTTTGCCCAGCAGGCCCACATCAATAGCTGGGAAGCTTATCAACAATTGCGCCAGGAGGCCGCGACGGATCCCCAAGGGTTCTGGGGGCGGTTGGCCCGTGAACAACTGCATTGGTTCCGGGAATGGGATCAGGTGTTGCAATGGGATCCGCCTCAGGCCCAGTGGTTCCTGGGGGGACAGCTGAATATCTCCTACAACTGTTTGGATCGACATCTCACTACCCAGCGCCGCACCAAGCCCGCCCTGATCTGGGAGGGGGAACCAGGGGAGACCCGGACGCTCACCTATGAGCAGCTGCATCGGGAGGTGTGCCAATTCGCCAACGCTCTCAAGCATCTGGGGATCAAGAGAGGGGATCGGGTGGGGATCTACATGCCCATGATCCCGGAGGCTGCCATCGCCATGTTGGCCTGTGCTCGGATCGGGGCGCCCCATACTGTCGTATTTGGGGGGTTTAGCTCCGAGGCCCTCAAGGATCGACTCCAGGATGCGGAGGCCAAGCTGGTGATCACGGCGGATGGCAGCTGGCGTAAGGATAAGATCGTGCCCCTTAAGCCTCAGGTGGATCTGGCCCTACAGGAGAATCAGGTGCCCAGTGTGGGCCATGTGCTGGTGGTGCGTCGCACGGGGGAGGCGGTGAATATGACCCCCGATCGAGATCACTGGTGGCACGATCTACAGCCTCAGATGGGTACGGATCTGGCGGCGGAGCCCATGGAGAGTGAGGATATGTTGTTTATTCTCTATACCTCTGGCACCACAGGTCGCCCCAAAGGAGTGGTCCACACCACAGGGGGTTACAATCTCTACTCTCATATCACCAGTCGTTGGGTGTTCGATCTGAAGGATGACGACATCTATTGGTGTACAGCGGATGTGGGCTGGATCACGGGTCATAGTTACATCGTCTACGGTCCCCTCTCCAATGGCGCCACGATCGTCATGTATGAGGGAGCCCCTCGTCCCAGCAATCCCGGCTGTTTTTGGGATCTGATCGACAGACACCAGATCACCATCTTTTATACCGCCCCCACCGCCATCCGTACCTTCATCAAGATGGGGGATGAGCTGCCCCTGGCTCGGGATCTGTCCTCCCTACGCCTATTGGGCACTGTGGGGGAACCGATCAATCCGGAAGCCTGGATGTGGTATCGCCAGGTGATCGGTAAGCAGCGCTGCCCGATCGTGGATACCTGGTGGCAGACGGAGACCGGCGGGATCATGATCACGGCCTTACCGGGAGCGATCCCCACTAAGCCTGGATCCGCCACCCTACCGTTCCCTGGGATCGATGCCGATGTAGTGGATGGGGAGGGTAACCCGGTCAGTGGCCAGCAGGGGGGCTATTTGGTGGTAAGGCAACCCTGGCCCGGCATGATGCGGACGGTCTATAAAGATCCCCAACGGTTTCGTCAGACCTATTGGGAAAAGATCCCTCTGCCGCAGAGTCAGAAGATCTATTTCGCCGGAGATGGGGCCCATCGGGATCAGGAGGGCTACTTCTGGGTTATGGGTCGGGTGGATGATGTGATCAGCGTCTCCGGCCATCGTCTGGGCACCATGGAGATCGAGTCCGCCCTGGTTTCTCACCCTGCGGTTGCAGAGGCGGCGGTGGTGGGTCGTCCCGATCCGGTCAAGGGAGAGGTGATCGTGGCCTTTGTGATCCTGGAGGATCGATATGGTCCTACGGAGGATCTACGGCAACAATTGATGCAACATGTGGTGCAGGAGATCGGTGCCCTGGCCCGACCGGCGGAGATCCGCTGGAGTGAGTCCTTACCCAAAACTCGTTCTGGCAAGATCATGCGACGGCTCCTGCGCACCCTGGCCTCTGGAGAGGAGATCACGGGGGACACGTCAACGTTGGAGGATCGCAGTGTTCTGGAGCGACTGCGCCGAGGGGTTTGACGGAGGGTTTTGTGATTTACTGGACATTCTGCATTCGAGATCTGAAGATAGGATGAGGCTACTCCTGTGTTCCCTCAGCCCTCAGATGAGATGACTCATCCTCCTCTCGCCGCCTCCCACGAGCTGGAGCGTCAGCTGTCCCGATGGTCCCCACAGCAGCTGCAAGCCTGTCTGGATCAGAGTTTGCCGCTTCTCCAATGGATGCTGGACCCGATCACCGAGGGATTCTTCCTGTTGGAGGTCAAACCTCGTCCAGGCTCCTCAGATCCAGGATTTGATTTCGATCTGATCCTTTACAACCGAGCGGCAGCAAGGATCCTAGGTATTCCGGCAGGCACCGAGATCCGTCAACCGATTCAGAATTGTCTACCCGCCTCCGTACTTCCAGTCCTACAGCTTCAAGCCCGTCGCTGTTGTCAGTTAGGATCTCCCCTCAGTTATCGACAGCCCCCAGCTACCCAGGATCAGAACGGGATCACGGGTGTCCTATTCAGGCTGACCCCCCTATTGGGAACCTCCGACGTCCCCCTCTATCTGATCGGTTCCAGTCCTAAACCGCTCTCAACTGAACCTGAGATCCTAGAGAGTCTTGATATGGGATCCCAGATCTCTCCCATAGACTCCCAGCTAGGAACTTCAACTCACTCCGATGGCGATCTATTCCAACACGCTCCCCTAGCCATCGCGGTCACCTCCATCGATGGTCGGTTTCTACAGGTCAACCCCGCCTTCTGTGCGCTACTGGGCTATGCTCCTGAGGATCTGATTGGCAGTTCCTTCATTGATATCACCCATCCCGAGGATCTGGATGCCGAGTTACAACTGGGCAAGCAGCTATTGCGCCAATCGGATCCCGCCTGTGTTCAGTTGGAGAAACGCTATATCACCCGTCAGGGCCAGAGCATCCATGTGCTGATCCAGTCCACCCTGATCCGAGATGGTGAGGGACGCCCCACCCATGTGGTGGGTCAGGTGGTGGATATCACGGCCCGCAAACAGGCAGAGCTCCGTCTGCAACAGCAGAATGACTATCTGGCCGCCTTGCATGAGATCAGTTTGGATCTGATGGACCGCCGCCGCCTCGCTGATCTGTTGGACACCGTAGTGACCCGAGTCAGCTTTCTGATGGGGGCTTGGGAGGGTTTCATCCTGCTGGTGGATCAGGAGCTGGACTGTCTGGAATTGCACGTCAAAGTGGGGGGACCTCCCCATGGGCTTGGTTTCCGGCTCCAACGCGGGGAAGGGTTAGCCGGCCAGGTTTGGCAACAGGAGAAAACGGTTGTTGTGGAGGACTATCGAGATTGGCAGGGACGCTCCCCTCAGATCCAGGAGACCCGCAAGGGACCGATAGCGGGGACCCCTCTATGGGTGGATCAACAGATCGTTGGGGTGATCGGGGTGGCTCGTCAGGGGGAGGAGAGCCCGTTTACCCCAGAGGAGATCCTGGTGTTGCAACGATTCGCCCAATTGGCCTCCATTGCCTTGGATAATCAACAGCTCTACCTCTCCGCCCAGCAAGAGATCGAGGAACGGCTGCGTATGGAGATGGCCCTGGTGCATCAGAAGGAACAACTGGCCCTTACCCTCAGTAGCATCGGTGATGGGGTGATCGTTACGGACCCCACCGGAATGATCACTCTATTCAACTCCGCCGCAGAACAGTTGACTGAGTGGAGGCAACAGGATGCCCTACACCAACCTTTGGCTCAGATCTTCACGCTCGTTCATGCCAAAAACCGTCAGCCTCTGGAGGATCCCGTCAGTCGGGCCTTGCGAGAGGATCGCATCGTTGGCTTGGCCGATCAGAGCTTACTGATTACAAAAACCGGCAGGGAGCGGTTCATCTCCGCCAGCACATCCCCCATCCATCGGGACACAGGCGAGGTGAGCAGCATTGTGATCGCCTTTCGAGATGTCACTAAACATAAGCGTACTGAGGAGGCTCTGCGGCAGAGTGAGGCCCGTACGAAAGCGATCCTGGATTCTGTCCCCGATCTGATGTTCCATCTGGATTCGCAGGGGATCGTTCTGGATTTCAATGGTGATCCTCAGGAGATCGATCGCTCCAGAACCGAGATCCTGGGCTGTCATTTCCAAGATCTATTTCCACCTGAGATCGCTGAGTGCTCCGCTCAAGGCATCGCTAGCACCCTACAAACGGGTCAGATCCAGGTGCAGGAATATCAGTTGGATCTGACCCGAGGACTGCAGTATTTCGAGGCCCGCATCGTGATCTGTGGGGAGCAGGAGGTGCTGATCATCTTACAGAACATCACCTTACGCAAACAATCGGAGCTGCAATATCAACAACAGGTGGAACGGGAGAAGCTGCTGGCCTCGATCTCCCTACGCATCCGTCGCTCCTTAAATCTGGGGGAGATCCTCCAAACTACAACGGAAGAGATCCGCTACCTGCTGCAGGTGGATCGAGTCCTGGTCTATCAGCTGCAACCCAATGGGGATGGCTGGGTGATCGCGGAGGCCGTGACGCCGATCCGGCCCAAGGCCTTGGGACGAGTGGTTCAACACCAATGGTTCGGATCCTTGGGTCAATGGTATCGCCAGGGACGCAGCCGCGTGATCTCCGATCTGGGCCAACAGGATCTGACCCCTCACCTCCAAGAATATTTGGTCAAACAGCTGCAGGTGAAGGCCCATCTGGCGGTACCGATCTTTCAGAGTCGGGGCTTGTGGGGTCTCTTGGTGGCCCACTCCTGCCATGAGGCCCGCATCTGGCAACCAGAGGAGGTCAATCTACTAGAGAAGCTGGCCACTCAGGTGGAGATCGCTATTCAGCAGGCCCAGCTCTATCAACAGGTGCAGTCTTTGAATAATGATCTGGAGCGCAAGGTGCGGATCCGAACCTCTCAGCTCAATAAGCAGTTAGGAGCTTTGAAGTTACAGGCTCAGCTGCTGGATACGGTGCAGAGTGCGGTGGTGGCCACCAATCGATTGGGGCATATCATCTACTGGAATGCCTCAGCTCAGATCCTCTACAACATCTCGGAGGAGGCCGCCATGGGCGAGGTGATCACGGATGCCGTCCCCTTCTCCGTGGAGCAGTCCCGACAGGTGGTGACGGCCTTGCAACGGGGAGAGTGCTGGAGTGGGGAGCTGGATGTGTTTCGAGGGGATGGATCCACCATGACCCTGCTGGTGGAACATTCTCCTATGCGGGGAACCGACGGGGAGATCCTGGGCTTGATCGGGGTGAGTGTGGATATCAGTCAGCGCAAACAGGCGGAGATCGCCCTCAAAGCCAGTGAGGAGCAGTTGCAACAACAGATGGAGGAGTTGCAGCAGCTGAATGTGTTGAAGGATGATTTTCTCAATACCGTCTCCCATGAACTGCGCACCCCCATCTCCAATATGCGGATGGCGATCCATATGCTGAAAATGGCCATTGCGTCTTCCGAGCACCAAGACAATTGGCAAGAGAAGACCGATCGCTATCTCAAGATCCTGCATGAGGAATGTCTGCGGGAGTCGGAGCTGATCAACGATCTGCTGGACCTACAGCGACTGGAGAGTGGTGCCCAATCCCTGCTCTACGAAGCCATCCCCCTACAGGAGTGGATTCCAAGCATCACAGAGTCTTTCCAGGATCGAGCCCAACAGCGCCAGCAGACTTTGATCGTCGAGGTGGACCCCAATCTAACCCTCGTCGAGTCCGATCGCTCAGGGCTGGGTCGGATCATCGCGGAATTGCTCAACAACGCTTGTAAATACTCACCTCCCCAAGCTCACATCCATCTCCAGATCTGTCCCCGTGGTGCCTATGTTCTGTTCAGGGTGAGCAATACAGGTGTGGAACTGCCTCAGTCGGAGCTACCCCATATCTTTGACAAATTCTATCGGGTCCCCCATGGAGATCGGTGGAAGCAGGGGGGCACGGGCCTGGGGTTGGCTTTGGTGAAGCGATTGGTGGAACAGATGGAGGGACAGATCTGGGTGGAGAGCTTCGATCAACAGACCCGATTCTCCTTTGAGATCCCGTTTTGCGCTCCGGTCTCCCTCTCGCCGACACTGGAGTCTCAGGGGACCTAGCCTTACAGGCACAGAGGATAGATCCCGTTTGAGATCCGTCGATACTGTTCAAAGCTGAAGCCCGGATGGATCTCCTGACTGACCCGCTGGAACTGGCTGCCGATCAAATGTTCATAAGCAGGAAAGAACCGATCCCCTTCATACTCTCCGTCCACCAGGGTGAGATCTAAGGTATCAGCGATCTCTAGAGCTTGGGCGTAGAGCGAAGCTCCACCGACGATATAGGCCTTTTCCCGATCTTGAACCCACTGGATTGCTGCCTGTAGCGAGGAGACAAAGTTGAGCCCCAGGGAAGTGTCTTGACACTGCTCAGCAGGGTGCAGCGTTTGAGGAGAGGAGGTGATCACGATATTCCAACGATCGGGTAAGGGACATCTCTCTAGATCCGACTCCCAGGTGCCTCGCCCCATAATGATCGGGTGATGTAGGGTCACGGCCTGAAACCGGCGGCTGTCCTCGGGGATCGACCAGGGTAGCTTGCCTTGCCTGCCGATCACTCGGTTAGATCGTCCTAAGGCGGCGATGATGATGATCTCAGGCTGAGCCATACCCAGAACCCGTGAATGGACCCCCTCATCCTACAGCGGTGTGTTTCCGATCCCGAAGGGGTCATCCAGAAGCGAGAGCTGTTGATCCCCTGTGGTGTTGGAATTGGAGCGGCGGGTGCTACGTTTGTTCCGTTGGGAGGCGAGATGATCGGCCCAGCGGGTGGTCTCCGGCAGTCGATAGCGGGTAACACAGCCCATGACATACTGGATCGCGGTCTCCAAGCCGATGCGATGGCCAATGGAGATGAACAGGGGATTGACCCGGCGTTGGGTGCGTAACACTGCCCCGATCCGCTCCTGCTGATCCCAAAGTGGCACCCAGGACCCCTGTTTCTCCGGCACCGGCTCATGGCGCCCGATCAGGCGGGACTTCGCCACCCCAATGGTGGGTAGACCCGTCAGCACCCCCAGATGACAGGCATAGCCGAAGCGACGGGGATGGGCGTACCCTTGACCATCACACAGGATCAGATCAGGGGTTTTGCGTAAAGTCTCTAAGGCTGCTAAAACCACCGGCACCTCCCGAAAGGAGAGGAATCCGGGCACATAAGGGATCTGAGTGGGTTGGCAGGCGATCCCCTGATCTACTAAGGCTAGACCTGGCCACTCCAGCACCGCCACCGCGGCCCGAGCTGTCTCGCCTTGATCCTCGAACCCGACATCTACACCAGCCACATAGCGGATCTCCCCTAATTGATCTACTGAGATCACCTCAGCCCGTAGCTGTTCTTGGATGGGGATAGCGGCCTCAACTGTCGTAGGCCAATCGTGGCGGGGGGGAAAACTCATACAGGCGAGGCGGGCGATCAATCTACAGCCTTAATCTCACCGTTGGTGATCTTGTCAATGATCGATTCCAGGAGCTCATGTTCTTCCGGAGAGACGGTCTTATCAGCGGTGATCGCCAGCATGATCTGCTGTTGCTCCGCCCGAGTCAGTACCTTATCCTCTAGAGCACGATCCACCAGTGCCTTCAGCTTGGAGAACTCCACCATATCGTCTACTCGGTATCGATCTATGACCTCCCCAAGGTATCACAAGGCTTAATCGACTACCTGGATCTCGCCTCGGTTGATCCGCTCTAGCAATGACTCGGCCAAAGCCAACTCCTCGGCAGTCACCTGACCATCCTCTCGGATCGCAGCCATGATCTGATCTTGCTCAGCTTGAGACAAGCGCCCATCCGCCGAAGCCTGTTCGATCAAGGCTCGCAACCCCTGCAACTCCATCCCCAGATCCCCCAACCTGAATCCTTTCGTAATCTACCATGGGCCTGAGTCGATCGGTCTGGTCTCAGGGATCCCCTATGATACAGACGAAAGCAGGAGACGGGAGGGATCTGATGATCCAACGTGTGGGTGTGATCGGGGGCGGGCAGCTGGCTCAGATGATGGGCTTCGCGGCACAGCAGTTGGGGATCGATCTGTATGTGCAGACCCCTCATACAACGGATCCGGCTTTTGCCGCTGCCACGGGGGTGATCCTGGGGACGATCGATAATCTGGAGTCCACCCGAGATCTGGCGGCCCGCACGGAGGTGATCACCTTTGAGAATGAGTTGATCGATCTGGAGGGACTGGAGCGCTTACGGGCGCAAGGGGTCCAGTTTCGTCCCGATCTGGCCAGTCTAGCACCTCTGTTGGACAAGGCCCATCAACGTCAGTTTCTGCATCAGCTGGATCTGCCGATCCCCGTCTCGATCCCTCTGGAGGTGGATACTGAGCTGAATCAGTTGAACGAACAGATCTCCTTTCCGGCAGTACTCAAGGCACGCCGCCACGGCTATGACGGTCAGGGCACGCAGATGATCCAGTCGGCTACGGAGTTGGAGTCGATCCGGAGTCAAACCCCAGAGACCCTCTGGTTGCTGGAGGAGTGGATCCCTTTCGATCGGGAGCTGGCGGTGGTGGCGGCCCGCAGCGCTAAGGGCGAGATCTCGATCTTTCCCATCGTCGAGACCCAACAGCACCAACAGATCTGTCATCGGGTCCTGATCCCTGCCGAGATCCCAGAGCCCATCCAGGGGCAGATTCAGGGGCTGGTGCAACGGATCTTAGAGGAACTGCAGGTGATCGGCCTGTTTGGGTTTGAGCTGTTTCTGGTGGGAGAGGACAAGGTGTTGATGAATGAGATCTCGCCCCGCACCCATAACTCGGGTCACTACAGCCTGGAGGCCTGTGGGGTGTCTCAGTTTGAGCAGCATCTACGGGCGATCTGCGATCTCCCTCTATCGGATCCGACGTTGATCTGTGGATCGGCGGTGATGGTCAATCTGTTGGGTTTGGAGGGTGGGGATGCTGATTATGGGGAACGACAGGAGCAGTTGGAACAGTTTCCGGATGCTCATCTACATTGGTATGGCAAATCTGAGTCCCGACCGGGACGCAAGTTGGGTCATGTCACGGTCTGTTTGGAGGATCCGGTGGATCGGCAGGGGTTATTGGCGATCGCGACGGAATTGGAATCGATCTGGTATCAGGATCGGCAGCAGGAGATCTAGGATCAATAAATCGTTTATTCAATGGCCGCAGATGTCTGAGTTGGAGCGACAGGAGCAGATCCAGGGATTGGTAGAGGCGATCCGCTCTCGGGTAGTGCCCCATGTGGCCCATCGAGTCAATGGATTGGAGGCAACGGAACGATCAGCCGTGCTCACCCCAGCCCTCCGACTGTTGTCAGCGGAGGATCCGGCCAGTGCCCAATGGTTCATCCGTCATCTGATGGCTCCGGAGGCACAAGAGCAGCTGAAGCGGGGGATCCATGAGGCCGCCGTGGAGTATATGACTGCCAGTGGCTTCGTGGAGGGCAAGGATTTCTTCCGGCAGGAGGAGGAACTGATCTTGAGTCGAGCCGCCTTGCCTTACACAGCAGCGGACGATGATCCGTTTGGTCAGTTATTGGTAGCGGAGTTCTGTCAGTTACAGGAATGATCCAGACCCTACAGATCATCCCCAGAGAGCAGCGTCTCAAACTTTCGATATGCGTCATAGTCCCGAAAGTGTCGAACATAAATCGTTGAGCCGTCCCTGACAAGGACCGCGATAAACAAGTACGAATCGTTTTCGTCAGACATATGCCTCGGTTGAATTAGATCAGAACTATACAAAACCTCTGTTCGTCGAACCTCGAGTGGGAGGTACTCGGTTACATTATTGAAGAGCAGTTAACTATCAGACTGATAAGCATGTGCCCAGATGATGCCTAGGCTATGTCGAGAAGGGTGGTTCAGTTGCCCTAACGTCAGGATTATCAATGCTTCCTTGAAGATTCACCGGAGGGCTACGAGATTTGTGAGGTTGATGGGCGTGTCCTCGGTGCTTTCGGGTTGTCTGGAGATGGTACACAAGAGAAGCGGCTTAGCTGGCTAATGGTTGATGCAAAGACCCACGGTAGGGGCTTAGGAGCAAAGATCATGGAGCGAGCGATTCACTTAGCCCACGGGTTCGAACTCAATCGGATCGTGCTCAAGCAGGAGTGAGATCAAGACTGTAGAAAACTGGGGATGTTCATGCACTCGAAATCAATGATCTCGTCATCGCTGAAGGTGGCGGTTAACTCATAGGTGGACTGTTCTGTCTGGCCCTGCACCGAGACCTCTCGGGTGCCACTCCACTGGTAGGTGGTCTCCTCTCCCTCTTCCTCTACAACAGTGCCTTCCATCCCTATGATGTCTACCACCTCCTCGTAGAGGGTTCCCTCCTCGATCGGGCCACAGATGTCGAGTTCCTCAAAGGCGGCAGCTAGCTCCTCGGCCACCTCCTCACTGAGGGATTGCTCCTCCAACGAGATCTGATCATCGGGCTGGGGCTCAGGGGTGGGAGTGACAGCAGGGCTGGGAGTAGGAGAGGGCTCAGGCTGCAGCTCCTGGAGACGGTTACGAGCAATCACGTTATTGGGATCAAAAGCCAGGGCTTGTTCGAACTCAGCCTCAGCTGCATCCTCATTGCCAGCAGCCAGGAACACCTCCCCTCGACCGGCATAGGCGGGAGCGAAATTTGGCACGATCCCAAGGGCCAGATCAAAGTCCTGCAAAGCCCCCTCCAGATCCTCACGGTTCAATTGAGCCTCCCCGGAGCTGACGAATTCACCGGCCACAAGCCCCTGCAGACTGGGAGTAACTGAGGTGGTGGGCTCGATCCGCACCGCCCGAGTGTAATCACGCACAGCCGCGTTCTGATTGCCCAAGGCCAAATTCACCTGTCCTCGGTTGCCATAGGCCCGCGCGAACTCAGAATCGATCCGCAGAGCCAGGTTGAGATCAAGCAACGCCGCCTGCAACTCTCCCAGACCAATGAAGGCTTCCCCATAGATATTGTGAGCATCAGCGGATTCAGGATCATCCAATAGAGCCTGTTCCGCATCCGATAGGGCTCCCTCCAGATCTCCTTGAGCTAACCGTAGGTAACCCCGCCGCACATAGAATAGAGCCGGTGTGGGGTTGAGCAGGATGGCCCGATCGCAGTCCTCCGTCGCTGCTTGACCATTGCCCAGAGCCAGATAGGCTGCACAACGACCACTGTAGGGAAAGGAGAAATTGGGGTTGGTCTGAATGGCTCGATCAAAGGAGGACAGGGCTGCTGTGTAGGCATCTTGCTCCAACTGAGCCTCCCCTTGCTGGTAGACCGCTTGGGCATTGGATTGAGCGATCAGGATCTGGGGGTGAGCCGCAAACGTCGCGATCGATGCGATCAAAAGGGCGGCGAGTGTGAAGGCAGGACGGCGCATGGTTAAGGACCCCTGAGAACGCGGGCAGTGGATGCTTGGTTACACTTGTTAGGGTAGCCTGTAGTTGACAACTGGCAAGGATCAGACCGAGAGCGATCCGGAATCTGCCTGTTCGCCCTCATCACTCACCTCTGCAGATCGTTGGAACTCATCATGGGATCTCGTACCCGCTTCTTCGGCACCGTCCTGGCCATGCTGGCTTTGAACACCTTCTATTTTCGGCCCACCGATCCCACCGAACCCACCGATCCGGGGGAGACTGAGCCGCGACAGGAACAGATCGATTCCCCTTCTGATTCCCCTCAGTCCAGTCGTCTCCCTCTGGAACAGGTGACCCAGCACTGGTCCCGCTTCTCTCGGGCGCTCTCCAGCCTCTGGCGTGAGATCTCTCCTGATCCACAACCGTAGAGAGGGAAGATTGAGGACCCTAGCAGAGATCTCTCCTCTTCTGGAGGTTAGATCCTGAAGAGAAGATTAAGATGCGAATGGCACCAAAACCCCATAAACTGGAGGTGCCCATCCCGTTAACGAGTGAGCACGAGTTATGACTAAACCTGTAGTGATCTCCCCCTCGATCCTATCTGCCGATTTCAGTCGCTTGGGTGATGAGGTGAGGGCTGTAGATCAGGCGGGAGCGGACTGGATCCATGTGGATGTGATGGATGGTCGCTTCGTCCCCAATATCACCATTGGTCCGCTGGTGGTGGATGCTCTGCGTCCAGTGACCCAAAAGCCTCTGGATGTACATCTGATGATCGTGGAGCCGGAGAAGTATGTGGCGGACTTCGCCAAGGCCGGGGCGGATATCATCTCGGTGCATGCGGAGTCCAGTGCCACGATCCATCTGCATCGGGCCCTCAACCAGATCAAGGAGTTGGGCAAGCAGGCTGGGGTGGTGCTCAACCCCGGTAGCCCCCTGGATCTGATCGAGTATGTGTTGGATGTCTGCGATCTGGTGCTGATCATGAGTGTCAATCCGGGCTTCGGCGGTCAGAGTTTTATTCCCACCATGGTGGATAAGATCCGGGAGCTGCGGCGGATGTGCGATGAGCGGGGCCTGGATCCTTGGATCGAGGTGGATGGCGGCCTCAAGATCAACAACACCTGGCAGGTGCTGGAGGTAGGGGCCAATGCCATCGTGGCCGGCTCCGCTGTGTTCAAAGCCCCCGATTATGCTGAGGCCATCGAGGGGATCCGTAAGAGTCGTCGGCCTGAGTTGGTGACGGCTTAGCGGATTCCCAGAAGCTGATCACCCCTGCTGAGTTGTATTGCTAGATAGGGGTGATCGTGTTGAAGTTGATCCTGACTCAGTATGGTGGTTCGTATCACTGGACTGGATAGATAGTGGACCCATACTTTGATTCTTGTCCCCGTCTCTCTGGATCTGAGGTCTTCCTGCAGATAATGTTTCAGATCGTCTGGATGAGCTGCGTCTTGATCAGATGCCCGAGAGTTTTGATGCTGTGTGCCACGACCTCTGACCAAGGCATTGCTGTACTCAAGCGGAAGCAGTTCAGATAGGAGTCTCCGGAAGGAGAGAATAACGGTCCCGGCGAGATACTGATCCCCTTCTCCATGGCCTGTCTGTAGAACTGTAGGGAGTTGAATCCCTCCGGCATCTCCACCCATAACACCTGCCCACCACGGGGCTGAGTGACCCGAGTTTCTGCCGGGAAATGATCACAGATCCCTTGCAGGATCTTATGGGACTGATGTTGATAGATGCGACGGAGCTGACGCAGGTGGCGATCATATCCTCCATTGGCCAGAAAAGCGGCAAGAGTCAGTTGTGGTAGTGTGGAGGTGGTGAGATTGAGAACAGATTTGGCCCGCACGATCTGAGGATGAAAACTGCCGCCAGCACACCACCCGATCCGCATCCCCGGCGATAATGTTTTGCTCACAGAGCAACAGTATAGAACACGGTTCTCTGTATCGAAAGCCTTGATCGCCTTGGGTCGGGTGCCCTCGAAGTTGAGATCTCCATAGATGTCATCCTCGATCAGAGGGATCTGGTACCGATTGAGGAGATCAACCAAGCTTTTCTTCTTGAGATCATCCATGCAACTGCCCAGGGGGTTGCTGAAATTGGAGACCAACAGACACACCTTCACCTGACCCGATTGGAGGGCTTCCTCCAGATGGGATACACTGATCCCGTCCCGTGGGTGAGTGGGAATGGAATAGGCTTTGAGTTGCAGAGATCGCATGGTCTCAAGCATTGTGAAATACGTCGGAGACTCAATCGCCACTGTATCTCCAGGCTGGGTAACGGTTTTCAGAGAAAGATAGACGGCCTCAACGGTGCCATTGGTGATCACCAGCTGGTCGGGATGCACTGAACATCCAGCATCCAACATGCGTCGGGCTAACTCAGATCTCAACTCTGGACAGCCCAGGGGTTGGTTGTAGGCATGGGCACTTTGAGGATTTTCCCGCAAGATCTTGCCCATCAATCGATTCAGCTGTTCTGTAGGCAAGTTTTGGGTGGAGGGAATGCTAGCCCCTAAAGGAACGACATTGGGATCGACACTATCACAGTAGATCTGTAGTGCTAGGGAGGTATTGACTTCTGTGACGGGGACCTGCGGATCTGTCTGTGGGGGCTCTGGGGGACGATGTAGGGCTGTCTGTTTTACGTAGTAGCCGGACTGAGGACGAGCGGAGATCAGACCTCGATCCTCTAAGACCCGATAGGCTTCTAAAACGGTGGAGACGCTCACCGACAACTGTTGCCGCAACTTGCGCACTGAGGGCAACCGATCCCCTGGCTTGAGAGTTCCATTGAGCACCAATTCTTGCAATCGATCCGCCACCTGTTCGTACAGGACTTGATCGGGAGAGAGTGGGATGGGGGTCAGTTTCACGATCCACCTCCTGGGGTAGGGGTACAATTACCAACACTGGCGACCAGAACAGTTGATCTCAGCCAAACTGTTACGATAACAATTTAGTATAACTGCATCTGTTCGGACCTGAGTATCGATGACACAGTGGGGATATCGAAGCCAGTCGCAATGTCCATCTCACCCGAGGACAGATCCATGAGACTCATTGATACCTACTACACCTCCCTCAGCCAGCATTCTTCTTCTGCCAGTTCCTCACAACCCAACCGATCCTATGGGGTCGCGAAACGAGTTTGGATCTGGATCAAATCGGTTGTTGATCAGTTGGGAGAGCTCAGCATTTTCTGTGATCCCTATGAGCCCAGAGCCAAGCGGAAGGTGGATAAGTTTGGCAACCTTTACTACCAGGTTTATGATCCTGTTTCCCACAGTCACCATGCCTTTACCAGTGAGGATGCGCTGCGGACATGGCTGGATCAGCGGTACTATTTCTAGCTAGATCTAGGAGTGAATCAGGCTATTGAAACGATGCCAGCAGGGCAGGAAGTAAGCAGCCAAAACATCATCGATCTCCCAGAACTCAGCATAGCTATCGCTGGAGCAATAACATCCAATGAATACCTGGAGTAGATCTCGAAACGGAAGATTGATCTCGTGCTCAGATCCCTGTAGGGTACACAGCTGGTTGACTCCATTTTGCAGGTAGAGCAGGTTGGTCACCAGTCGGGTAAAGAGAGAGGTCTCTGTCTGGATCTGAGGCAGATAGGCCCGCTCATACTCAGAGAAGCAGATCTGGGCCAGTTGTGTGATGGCCTGCTTCAATTGAATCCGGAGTGTGGGGGAACTGTTCTCTCCAGGTTGTGCCCAATCGAAGAGGAGATCCTGTTCTAATAGGCAATCCTTCGTGATCGATAGATTGAACTCCAGCAGAGGGTGCAGGATCCGCAAAAATAGATAATCCAGATCCATCAGGCTCAGATCCAGTTTGGTGGGTTGGGTTTTGAACAGGGATGAACTGGGCAGATCTGCCACGGAGTGAGGATGATCGGCGATGAACTTAAATTCCGCCATATCCGCCACCATCTCACCCAATAGATGAGTGCAGAGAAATCCCAAGCGCTGCTCCACCTCGCCCCGAAAGAATAGCCGAGCTCGCTCCGGATCAATCTGTACCTGCTCTCCAGATCGGGAGAAGATCTCGCGGCAACTCAGGGGACCTTGAGGGGTATAGGCGGTCTCGGCAGCTCGTAGGGATTGATCACAGGTGGCCAGAATGGAGTAGTCGCTCTCAAACTGAGTCAATATCCATTGCCAATAATGACCCCAGATATCATGGACCAGAAAAGCTTCCGCCTTCTCGGTGGGGATGATGCTAACGGAACAGGTGAGGGCGTTATGGATCCGATCCGGAGAGATCCCTGTCTGTTGGGATAAGCCCTGGCACCAGTCTGGATCGATCTGATTGATCTGGCAGGGACCAAAGATTGGAAAGCGATGGAACCGCTCAAAGTCGGAGCTCTGGAGCTGCTTTAGAAAATGGGAGATCAGGGATTGATCTGAAGGGGATAGATGATCCCAGAGATCTGGATCCTTCAGTTGATCTCCCTGATAGTCCAGACAAAAGTAGATCTGTGTGTCGGTGTAGACCCAAGTGAGGGCTGCGGCTGGGATCGGCAGGGGACCGAAAAGGTTATTGAACAAGGGGAGAGGCTGATCATGGCCTGCTAGAGCGGCTGAGATGATCTGGTTCTGTTGAGTGATCCGCTGATCGATGGTCCGAAGCTGTTGCTGCAGGTTGGGGATCTCTGTTGTAGCTAGCTCAAAACCATGGATCAAGAGCTCTAGTGGATCCTCCTGAGATCTGAGGAGAAACGGATCGGGACGGTAGCGAGATAGGGTGGGGGAGACAACGGATCCTTGCCAGTTTAAGCCCCCCAGTTGTAGTTTTCTATCCATGACTAATAGCGCCCGAACAAAGTTACGACGCACAGCAAGCGGGATCGACTCTACAGGTAAAGGATCCTGTTGAATGGGATGAGAGAACTGGGAGAGATCGGTTTGTAGCTGACGAAATCGCTCTTGACGACGCTGCTTGAGCTCCGGATCCGCATCCGTTCCCTGAGCCGAGAGTCGAGTCAGCTGCAGTGCTTCCGAGAGAAGAGAGTGCAGGGTGGGATCGGCAAGTTGAGTAGACATGAAGGTTGACCTGGGATTCCTGGGGTTGAACTAGGAGGTCTCGATGCGAACCAACCGGATCTCGGTACGTTGATTGACGGAGGCCGCGGGATCCGTGTCGGGTAGGGGCTGATCGAATCCTCGACCTTCCGCCAGGATATTGTGTTGTAAGCCGGCGTTTTTGAGATAGTCCATGACGGATTGAGCCCGTTGTTCGCTGAGGGTTTGGTTGGTGGAGGCGCTGCCGGTGCGGGAGGTGTGACCGATCACGCGGATGGCTACGGTTTGAGGGTTGAACTCGTTGATCTCTTGGGCGAGCTGGGCCAAGGTCTGCTGACTATCCTCAGTGAGCTGGGCCGATCCGGTGGCGAACTTCACCTCACCGCGCACCTCTAGATTACCGATATCAGGGGCGTCCTGGATCTCGGTCGCCGTCAGGGTGGGAACGATAGCGCGGGTCTTGCCCGAGAGTCGATCCGCTAGCTCCGGTTGATCAACTCGTACCATCTCGATCAGGGTCTGACTGTTGCGCACCGCCTCAGCAATGAATTCATCAGTATACAGATCCGTCGGGTCTTCTGGTACATCCGCTAGACGCCCAGTCAAGGTCAACACTGCCGCCGTCGAGTTGATCCGTTTATCCAAGGTGTCATCCGAGAACCAATCCTGGGCCTCCTGAGCAGTGAAGAACTCGATCCCAGCCAAAACTGCCCCGGCCTCCTCAGGGGATAAACCGCCGTCCTCCGCGATCTGATCCTGCAGCTGAGAAGCATCCCGCACATTGGCATCGATGCGGCGATAATAGGCTTCCACCAGAGCCATAAGGGTATCGGGTTGAGATTCGATCAGATCCTGGGAGGCCACCAATACATCGACGATGGCTCCGGGGGCATCTTCACTGGAGAGCACCACCGTATAGCCTTGTTGCCGAGCCTGACTGACGAAGGGTTCCCACAACACGGCCACCCCAATGGGCTGTTCCCCAGCTTGCATCAGATCCCAAGCCTCAGAGGCGTCCAGCACCTCCGTCACAGAGAGATCTGACAGGGAAAAGGCCTCGAATTTGGTATCCAGCACCAGAGCCAGATATTCACTAGGGGTGTCTCCCGCATAGGTTACGGTCCAGGCTCCACCTTCCGGGGGAGTGTCTTGCAGGGCGGAGAGAGAGGTGAGGTTGGGATATTGGACACTATTCAGCACCACGGCGTCGGCCCCCGCAGTGCGATCGATCAAAGCTACGATCTGGCCCTCCGGCTGTTGCTGCAGGAACTGATCCAGGGTGGTCACGATCAGATCAGCTTCCCCTTGACTGAGACGAGTGGCCCGCTGAGCCTGATCAAACTCGTCCTGATAGTTGAGGGTGATGTCTAACTCAGAGAGGGTTTGCTGAAAGGCCGGATAGCGAAAAGTGCTGTACCCACTGAAGGTGTCCCCCAACAGGAGTAGATCAGGATCGGCAGTTGTAGAGGTGGCATTGGGATCAGCGGGTTGCCCACCTAGGTTGGGAACGTTAGCTAGGAATTGGGGGCCGAAGTAAAGGCCAGCGCCGATCAAACCTGACGCCAGCAGAATGTAGACGATCGGAGGAACGGAACGAGATGAGGTCATGGTTCTTTAGTCGATGCAGGGTCCACAGGATGAGAGAGCACTAGATGTGGAGTGCCAAGCGGCCAAAGCTGTCTCTCATGGATCTATGGTTCTAGTTCTTAAGATATCAGGGGGAGTCGGGCCCTGGTGTAACCGGGATCACTGACGTCCCCGCCTGTGCTTGGTGCCCAAAGACTTCCCTCTCTCCTCTACCCTCCATGATGATTACACTCACCAGATTCCTGCCCTACGCTTCCTTGAGTGCGTTTTATGATGTTCTAGGAGTATCGATCATCTGTCTCAGCAGGAAAGACTTTAGCGATGATTTATGGAGGATAATCTATATAAGGCAGTGTCGAGCAAAGGTGATTGGAAATTTGCAATCGTTCTCAAGGTTATACAAGCACTTGGCTTAGGATTGCGGGCCACCCCTACTGAATCACTCTAGTCAAGATCTTGCTCAAGGCCTAACCCCGTATTGCACGGGATCGCCAGATCAGCTCTGAACCTCAACCTGCTGAAACGCATGAGCGGCCCGTATAATCCCGAGTGGGTACCCCATCTCGGGTGCTAATCCAACCGTCGCCCGGTGAGCTGCACAAAGATATCCTCCAGGTTGGAGGGACGTACCATCATCCCTGTGCGATCGTCCAGGCTATCCAAATGATGTTGAGCGGTCTCCAGATTGGGGAAGAACTGATGTTCCTCTGGGGCCTGCGGATCCGTGGCCGGTTTGATCAATAATGCCTCCCCATATCTCTGCCGAAGATCCTCAGGGCTACCCAACGCGATCAGACGTCCCTTATCCATGATCCCGATGCGATCACACAGCCCTTCCGCCTCCTCCATGTAGTGGGTGGTCAGCAACAGGGTCATGCCCTGGCGATTCAGATCCCGCAGGATCTCCCATAGCTCGCGGCGAGCCTGAGGATCCAGTCCCACTGTCGGCTCATCTAGAAACAGGATCTGGGGGCGATGGAGCAGGGCACGGGCCACCTGGAGCCGCCGCCGCATGCCACCGGAGAGGGTCCTGACCTTGCTTTCCCGCCGATCGCTGAGTCGCACATAGTCCAGCCACTGATCGACGCGCTGTTGCCGCTCTGGATTGGGGAGATGGTGCATCCGACCATGGAACTCCAGATTTTCCCAGACAGTCAGCTCGCTCTCCAAGGTGATCTGCTGGAGCACCACCCCGATCTGTTGCCGCACCTGGAGCGGCTGTTGCACGCCATCAACCCCCCCGACTCGCACCTGCCCCTCACTGGGTAAGGTCAAGGTGGTCAGCATCCGGATCGTAGTGGATTTCCCGGCGCCATTGGGTCCCAGGAGGCCAAACATCTCCCCTTGTGGGATCGTGAGGCAGAGATCGTAGACCGCTGTCTGCTCACCGAAGCGCTTCCAGACGTTGCGCAGCTCGATGGCGGTGGAGGTTTGGGTAGATGATGGGATCGTTGTGGGGGTGGTCACGGCCACTCAGTCTCTATACAGTCCTTTACATTCAGGATATATCTGACGGAGAGCCTTGGCGACTGGGGTCCAAGATCGGGGTAGACTCCTGGCAGTTCAAAGGTACTCAAGACGCCGATGAGCAGGGATGTGATCTCAGCCCTATGCTGGAGCTTGGGCAAGGGACGATCGGCTCAGGCAAAGCGGTGGCCCAGATGCATGGGATCGTGAACGGTGATCTTTTTCTTATGGATCGAGATCATCTGATCCTTTTTCAGATCTCCTAGGAGCCGAGTGATGGTGACACGGGTGGAACCGATGGCCTCAGCGATGGCCTGGTGAGAAAGGCGCAGATCGATCATCACCCCATCCGGTGTGGGCACCCCAAAATCACGACAGAGGATCAACAGGAAGCTGACCAGCCGCGATCCCATATCCCGGTGAGCCAGGGTCTCGATCATCATCTCCGTCTGTAGGATCCGGGAGGAAAGGCTCTTCAGCAGCAACATGGACAGCTCCGCGTTTTCCTTGAGGGAGTTCTCCACCTGCTCGATGGGCAATGACAGCAGCTCCACCGGGGTAAAGGCCACCGAGTGATAGAACCGATCCGACTTCTGACCCGTGATGAAGGAGAGCACCCCGAAGATACTGTTCTCTCGCAGCAGGGCCACTGTGATCTCCTCCCCCATCTCGTAGACCCGCGATAGCTTCACCGCCCCCTTCGCCAGAAAATACACACGCTCTGCCGGATCGCCGGGGAAGAAGATGGTCTTACCCCGATCAAAGGTTTCCAGGACCGGGGGATACTGGCTGCCCCCCAGCTGCTTAAACACGGTGATTAAGGATCGATCGGCCACGGTCGTTACCATTTCTTCCTATCCCTCAGCATAGACACAACGCTTTAGCAGGCCCCTCGGCGATCCCCCGATGGAGGTAGCAATGGAAACTAAAGGTTTTCGCATCGCTGTTCAAGGGACGGGTAAATGACCATAGACTAGAGGGGATCCTGGGCATTCCTTTGTAGTGCGTGCTACCGTTCTGGATCTTTTTGACCGATCCTCCACCAGAGAGTGGGATCCAAGGGGGCTCAAGCCTCTGGAGCCGGGGCGCTGGCCAGGATAAATTTCCCAACGGCGGTCTCCAGATAATAGTCTGTCTCAGCGGCAGCGGCAAATCGATCCCCACATAACACGAGGGAAGCGGGCGGCCAGCCCTAGGAGGATCTGGGTAGGTTGATGGCCCCTAGTGGCTGGACGGGCTCCAGCAAGCAGATCCACAACGGCAGGAAAACCCGATCGAAACCTCAAGATAGATCCGTCGGTGGGTGCCAACCCGATGACTGTGATGGAGAGAAGCAGGCAACATCATCCCCATGCCATCTGGACTCACCAGAAGAGCGTAGTTGTCTTGATCGAGTGTTCCGCTCCCCAGTGCCACAAGGGTCATAACTGCCACTCATGCTGACGTGTTCCAGATCCCCAGTCCAGGGGGGTGGATCCACTGAACTTGAGATCAGGATCCTGGCCCAAACAGCCGTTCAGGTGGTGTACTCCGCATTGATGCGAATGTAGTCGTAACTCAGATCACACCCCCAGGCCACGCCTTCTCCGAAACCTTGATGTAGATCCACTGAGAAGATCACCGGATCCTGAGTGCCTAGATACTCGGAGGCTGCCTTCCGATTGAACGGCTGTGGTGTCCCCGCCTGCATTAACTGAAATTCCCCCAACTTGATATCCACCAAGGCCGGATCAAAACTCACCCCAGCCCTCCCAGCCGCCGCCAACACCCGCCCCCAATTGGGATCCTTGCCAAACACCGCCGACTTCACCAACGGGGAGCTG